>CALWDJ010000003.1 GCA_944376655.1 uncultured Clostridia bacterium | reverse complement strand
GTCCCAGAATTTTTTAATTTTTTTTTCTTTTTCCACGAAATTCAGATTCGGGGAAATACTTTTATACACGGCAATAATTCTCCTTTCAGAATAAAAGGTCTCCGTCCATAATAGGACGAAGACCGAAAACTTCAAACCACCTATTACGGCAGACAAACATCTGCGTTCCTTTTAACGGCGGAAAACCGGAGCGGCTTCGGCTCGTACCGAGCTTTGGGCCGTCCGCTCGGGAGTGATACTGCTTTCGCGCGGCTGCCGGGCTCACACCGTCCCCGGTTCGCTTGCTTACCCGTAAAGGATAAAAGCCGTATTCAAAAGCACTGTCTCCGTCACAGCGTTTAATCAATTTTATAAGTTCGCAGGCAAATTATTCCTTTGCGGAAGGAATCTGCTGCTTAAGCGCGGCGCGTGTTTTGCGGACGTCTCCGAGATTTGCGGTAAGACCTTCGTCGGCACGGCGCATAATATCATCGACAAAATCCTGCGCCGCTTTGCGCATCTCACGGCTCTTTGTCTGCGCGGAAGCGATTATTTCCGCAGCCTTCTGCTGGGCGAGCTTCACGATTTCTTCCTGAGCCGTCATCGCCTTTGCGCGTTCTTCGGCGCTTCTGATAATGCCGTCGGCCTCACGCTTGGCGTTGGTAATGATATCGGCACGGTCGGCGACAATACCCTTTGCCTGCTTGATTTCAGCCGGAATGTTAAGGCGTATATCGTCAACAACAGCGCGCAGCTTTTCAATATCAACTACGGTCTTTTTGCCGGGAATCTTAATACCGCTGTCAAGAACTTCGTCAAACTGTTCAAGTAATTCATCAAGTGTCATTTTTTTCATCCTCCGTAAAATAGACTAACTGTCTTTTCTGTTTTTTTGGTATATCCTGTTCATTATATCACCTTTAATAACATCCGGAACAAAGCTCGAAATATCTCCGCCCATGCTCGCAATCTGTTTTACCATGCTTGAGCTTAAATACATATTCTGGCTCGCCGTTGTGAGAAACACGGTTTCCACATTCGGGTTGAGCTTTTTGTTTGCGAGTGCCATCTGAAACTCATACTCAAAGTCAGACATAGCGCGGAGACCTTTTACAATGGCGGTAGCGTTCCGCTTAGCGGCATAGTCGGCAAGCAAGCCGTCATAATGTGCTACTTCGACATTATCAAGACCGGTTATACATTTTTTAATCATATTTACACGCTCTTCAGGTGTGAAGGAGCAGTGCTTCGCGCCGTTGCTGGCGACCACAACTATAACCTTTCCGAACAGATGTGAAGCTCTGGTTATGATGTCAAGATGTCCGAAGGTGACCGGGTCAAAGCTGCCCGGACAAACCGCTGTAAGACTGTTCATCATATCTCTCCTTTCCGGTAGACCGTTATGATGACCTTACCGTAGCGGTAAAACCTGTCGACCGAAAAAGCGCCGACCGCCTGCTCGGGAGTGATTTCCGGCGGGTGCTCGCAAACGATCGTTCCGTAATCGCTCATGAGCGGCAGAGTCGCTTTGACCGCCGGCATCAGGAGACCTGCCGAATAGGGAGGGTCAATAAAAACAATATCAAACGTATCGCGGGAGGCTGCGGCAAAGGCGGCATAATCCGTGTGGAAGACACGCGCTTTATCACCAAGCCCCGTGATTTCAATATTCTTTTTTATATTTTTGACCGACGTATCCGAAGCGTCAACAAAGACGGCGCTTTCGGCGCCTCTGCTTAAGGCCTCAAGACCGAGCTGACCGGAGCCCGCGAAAAGGTCAAGGACCCGTCTGCCCTCAATGTCAAACTGAAGGGCGCTGAAAATACCTTCCTTTACACGTTCCGGTGTTGGTCTTACGTCTCTGCCGTCCGGCGGGGAGAGGCGTTTGCCCCTTGCGGTACCGGTTATGATTCGCATTAGTATCACCAAAACAAATAAGTTTTAAGAGACATACTTCTCTTTATAACTTAATATATTATCACACTAAAAGGTATGCTTTGTCAACCCTTTTTTTACTTATTATACATTTTTATTTGCCGAATTATCAAGACCGCAGAAAAGCGCGCTAAAAATATTAAAATAAATTCTTGACAAAGGGGCTTGTCAACGATATAATATTCTTTGTGACGATAGAGGTGGAAGTATGATTATTGATTTAAAACGTGTTTTCGTCAATGAGGATTCTTCCTTACCGATTGAGTATTTGCTGGATATGAGTACTGTTGATTTTTCAGGCGTTTATCCGCTCAAAGAGCCTGTAAGGATAACCGGTACCGTTTCCGGCAAAGCAAGCCTGGTTGAGTTAAACGCGGAGATTATATATAAATATGAAGCTCCGTGCGACCGCTGCGGTACTTATACCGCAAAAAGCCACACAGTTAAGATAAACAAACCGCTCGCCCCGAGCATTGAGGGGGAGGACAGCGACAGTATCATTATTGTTCCGGATATGAAGCTCGACCTGGACGAGCTTGTTTATTCGGAGGTAATAATGAGTCTTCCGATGAAGCACCTGTGCAGGGAGGACTGCAAGGGGCTTTGTCCGAAATGCGGCAAAAATCTTAACGAGGGTGCCTGCGGCTGTCCTGAAAAGGAAATCGACCCGAGGCTTTCGGCGCTTGCCGAATTACTTGATGATTAAAAAACACTTTTATTATTTTAAGGAGGTGCTCAAAATGGCAGTACCAAAGAGAAAGACCTCTAAGGCAAGACGCGATAAAAGAAGAAACAATCTCTGGAAGCTGAACGCTCCCACATTGGTAAGATGTTCCAACTGCGGTGAATATAAGCGTCCGCACAGACTTTGCTCTGCCTGCGGCCAGTACGACGGACGCGAGGTAGTAAAGGTCGGCGAATAATCGCGCGGTTTGTCTTTGTAACAGGGGCAGAGGGGGAAGTGTTCCTCCTCTGCTTTTTGTTGGTAAACGGATTAAGGAGGGGGCGGCGTATGTCAGTTATAATTAAATCTGTTGATAAAGGAAGTCCGGCATACAGAGCGGGGCTCCGCGGCGGCGAGACGCTCCTGTCACTTAACGGCAACAGTATAATGGATGTGCTTGACTACCGCTTTTATCAGAACAGCTGCGGTATTCAGCTTGAATATACAGATGAGTCCGGAAATATCAGAAGCGTAACGATAAAAAAGGACGAGTATGAGGAGCTCGGTCTCGGGTTTGAGACATATCTTATGGATAAAAAGCATTCCTGCCTTAATAAGTGTGTTTTCTGCTTTATTGACCAGCTTCCAAAAGGCTTGAGAGACAGCCTTTATTTTAAGGACGATGATTCGCGTCTTTCCTTTCTTTTCGGTAATTATATAACGCTTACAAATATTACAGAGCATGAGGTTGAACGCATTATAAAAATGCATATCAGTCCCGTGAATATTTCTGTTCATACCACAAATCCGGAGCTTCGCGTTAAAATGATGACAAACAGGAATGCCGGAAAGGTGCTTGAAATCATCGACCGCTTCAACAGCGCCGGGATAAAAATCAACTGTCAGCTTGTGCTCTGCCCCGGATATAATGACGGTAAAGAGCTTGAGAGAACGCTTGAGGATTTAAGCCTTCTTGAAAACGCCGAGTGCATAGCGGCTGTTCCTGTCGGACTTACAAGGTACCGCGACGGTCTTGCGGAAATCGAGCCGTTTAACAGCGATACGGCGGCGCAGGTCCTTGATATAATAGACAGGTACGGGGATAAATGTATACAAAAATACGGTCAGCGTAGGATATACGGCGCCGATGAGTTTTATCTGCTTTCCGGCAGGGAAATACCCGAAGCGGATTATTACGGCGATTTTCTTCAGCTTGAAAACGGCGTAGGGCTGTGGTCGCTTTTAAGAAGTGAGGCGTTTGAAGCTCTGAAGGAGACGAAACCGCATAGCAGAAAAAGGAAAATAACCATGGCGACAGGAGAAGCGGCATATCCTCTTATCAGGACGATAGCCGGCGAATGTCAGAGAAAAAATCCGCTGCTCGACGTGAGCGTTTATGCAGTGAAAAATAATTTCTTCGGCGGAAAAATCAATGTCGCCGGACTTGTTACGGCAACGGATATTGCCGAGCAGCTGGCGGGAAAGCAGCTCGGCGAGGAGCTTCTTATTCCTTCTGTAATGTTAAGGCAGGAGGGCGATATGTTTCTTGACAGTGTGACGGTGGACGAACTGTCAGAGCGGCTTAATGTTAAAATAACACCGGTCGGGAATGACGGATATGAGCTTGTAGGCGCTATTCTCGGCGAGTAATATTAAAGGGGGAACGGCGTTATGGCAAAACCGGTAGTGGCGGTAGTGGGGCGTCCGAATGTCGGAAAATCCACGCTTTTCAATAAAATAATAGGGAAACGCCTTTCAATAGTCGATGATACTCCGGGCGTCACACGCGACAGGATTTACGGGGACGGCGAGTGGCTCGGAAAGAAGTTTATGCTGGTAGATACCGGCGGAATAGAGCCGGACAACGGCGATGTCATACTTTCGGGTATGCGCGCGCAGGCGCAGCTTGCCATTGATACGGCTTCCGCCATAATTTTTGTCACTGATATAAGGTCAGGGGTTACGGCGGCTGATATGGAGGTCGCGTCCATTCTTCAGAAAAGCGGCAAACCCGTAGTGCTGTGTGTCAATAAATGCGATACAGTAGGCGAGCTTCCGGCTGATTTTTATGAATTCTACAATCTCGGCATCGGCGAGCCGATAGCGGTTTCGTCCGTGCACGGCCACGGCACCGGAGACCTTCTTGACGCGGTAATAGCGCATATACCGTCGGAGGAGTTTGAGGACGAGGACGACGATATTATAAATGTCGCGGTGATAGGAAAGCCTAACGCCGGAAAGTCGTCGCTTATTAACAGGATTTCCGGAGAAGAACGCTCGATAGTTTCCGATGTTGCCGGAACAACGCGTGACGCGGTTGACACAAGAATAGAAAAGGGCGGCGTGAAATATAATTTTATTGATACCGCCGGACTGCGCCGCAAAAGCCGTGTTGACGATAAAATTGAGAAATACAGTGTAATCCGTGCGGAAATGGCTGTTGAACGCGCAGATGTTTGTGTTATAATGATAGACGGAAAGGAAGGCTTTACCGAGCAGGACTCAAAGGTTGCGGGTCTTGCGGTGGAGCAGGGCAAGGCGTGCATTATCGCCGTTAATAAATGGGACGCTGTCGATAAGGACGGCAGAACAATGGACAGTACGCGCAAAAGCCTTATGAACGATTTTTCGTTTATGCCGTATGCCCCGATAATATTTATATCCGCAAAGACAGGGCAGAGAATAGACCGTCTTTTTGAACTTATAAAATATGTGTATTCGCAAAACACCATGCGGATTTCCACCGGTAAGCTGAATGATATTTTGGCGGACGCTACCGCCCGTGTCCAGCCGCCGACGGATAAGGGAAAGAGACTGCGTATATATTATATGACGCAGGCCTCAACCAAACCGCCTACATTCGTTTGCTTCTGCAATAAAGCTGAGCTTTTCCATTTTTCGTATCAGCGTTACCTTGAGAACCAGATACGCTCGACTTTCGGGCTTGAGGGTACTCCGGTGCGCTTTGTAATCCGTGAAAGGGGAGACAAATAATGGCGTTTTTTTGTATCGGCGCGGTAATAGCCGCGTATCTGCTCGGCAGCATAAATTTTGCTGTTATTTTTGCCGGCGCGTTTCTGAAAAAAGATGTCAGAGAGCTCGGCAGCGGTAATGCCGGAACCACAAATGTCATGCGCACGGCCGGATTTCTTCCCGGCGCACTTACTTTTATCTGCGATGCGCTTAAAGGCTTTGCGGCATGCTTTATAGGCAAAACGGTTTTTGATTATGTATATACAAGCACGGGAAGCGAATGGTCGCTGCCGGTATACGGCGCATATCTCTGCGGTGTCGCATGTATGCTCGGACATGTTTTTCCGGTGTTTTTCCAGTTCAAAGGCGGAAAAGGCGTCGCGACAAGCGTAGGAATATATGCGGTGTGCTGTCCGATAGCGATTATTTCGGGGCTTGTCGTTTTCGCGCTTTCGGTTATTATTTCCGGAATAGTATCCTTAAGCTCCCTTTTGGCTACCGTAACGGTAGTAACCCTGTCGATCGTCTTTTTCGGTGACGGGGCGGGTCTTGCCGTTTCCGCGGTTTTGAGCATTGTGATGGGTATAATAGTTTTTTTGAAGCATTCGGAAAATATTAAAAGGCTTGTTAAGGGTGAGGAAAAGAAAATAAAGATAAGGAGACGTAAATAATGGCTAAAATAACTATTTTAGGCTCAGGCGGCTGGGGAATGGCACTTGCTGTTTCGGCGCACAGCAGCGGGCATGAGGTTACATTATGGTCTCCGTTTAAGGAAGAAGTTGAGGGTCTTAAAAAGAACCGCGGAAATGAGCGTCTTTTAAGCGGTGTAAAGCTGCCTGACGGCATAGGAATCACAACGGATTTGTCAGTTGTCACAGGTTCGTCAGTAACCGTTATCGCCACGCCTTCAACTACAATACGCGGTGTTGCGGCACAGCTTTCGGCACACAGGGATATAGGTATTGTAGTAAATGTTGCGAAGGGACTTGAAAAAGGCTCGCTTTTAAGGCTGTCACAGGTTATTAAGGAAGAAATCCCCGGTGCGAAGGTTGCTGTGCTCTCGGGACCTTCCCATGCCGAGGAGGTCGCGAGAGGAGAATATACCACTGTTGTCGCGGCGGCGGAGTCGCCTGTTACGGCGCAGATAGTGCAGGATATAATGTCGTCAGACTGCCTGAGAATATATACATCTGAGGACCTTATAGGAGTAGAGCTCGGGGGCGCGCTCAAGAATATTATTGCCATTGCTTCCGGATTTTGCGAGGGACTGGGACTCGGCGACAATTCAAGGGCGGCACTCATAACGCGCGGACTTGCCGAGATGTCAAGACTGGGCGTCTGTATGGGAGCAGAGGAATATACCTTTTCGGGTCTTGCGGGTGTAGGCGACCTTATTGTTACCTGCACTTCAAGACACAGCCGCAACCACAGGTTCGGCAAAAAGGTGGGAGAGGGTATGCCTATCGCTGAAGCGCTCTGTGAAGTCGGCACGGTAGAGGGATATTACGCTACTGAGATGGCGTATTCGCTTTCAAAAAAGTATAATATTGAAATGCCGATTGTCGAAGGCTGTTATGCCGTGCTTTACGGCGGCAAGGACGTTAAGGAGGTTCCTGATGACCTTATGAAACGTCCCATGCGCAGCGAACACTGATTTTTTATCTGACCGGAACAAATTTTATGATTTAAAGACTATTATTCAAAAAAATACTTGATTTTTGTCTTAAAATCTGTTATTATTATGTTTGCTATGTGGGTCGGCATAGAAGCCGACAGAAAGAAGGAGGTGCAGACCATGGCTAAATGTGATATCTGCAGCAAGGAAATTGCTTTCGGTATAAAGGTTTCCCATTCACACAGACGTTCCAACAGAACATGGAAACCCAATGTTAAGAAGGTAAAGGCAATCGTAAACGGCACTCCTCGCCGTATCAATGTTTGCACCCGCTGCCTTCGTTCAGGTAAGGTCACCAGAGCGATATAATGAAGTTTATACTTACAAAAATAACCCTCGGTGTAAACTGAGGGATTTTTTGTATCCTAATAATACATATAACGGTGGTTGAAATGATTAAAGCGGTTTTATTTGACCTTGACGGTACGCTGGCCGATTCTTTGAGCGACCTCGCGGACAGTACGAATTTCGCGCTTTCTGAAATGGGGCTCCCGCTTCACAGGCGTGACGAATACAAATATCTCGTAGGTGACGGTATCCCGAAACTGATTGAGCGTGCCCTGCCTGAGGGCGAAAAGACAGAGCAGAACCAAAAGCAATGCCTTGATATCTTTATGAGACGTTACAAAGAGCATTATCACGATAAAACCGTGGCTTATGACGGAATACCCGATATGCTATCAAGGCTTAAATCGGACGGTATGAAAATTGCCGTTATTTCAAACAAAGCGGATGATATGGCGGTAAAGGTGACAGAAAAGCTCTTTGGAAGCATTTTTGATGTTGTAGCCGGAAAAAGAGAGGGATTTCCTACAAAACCCGATCCGGCGCTTACGCTTGAGGTTATAAGGCAGCTCGGAGTCAAACCGCAGGAAAGTGTTCTTGTGGGTGACTCGGGAATGGATATGGCGGCTTCGGTAAACGCCGGAGCGACAGGCATAGGTGTGCTGTGGGGCTTCCGTCTTGAAGATGAGCTTTTAAAAAACGGGGCGCGGTATATTGTTAAATCTCCGGCGGAAATACCGGAAATAATAAGGAAAATAAATCATGGATAAAAAAATAAGTTTTTTACCTACAAAAATTGCCTCGTATGCTGGATTTTTTGTGCAGGCAATAGTAAATAATTTTCTGCCTATACTTTTTATAGCTATACAGGACGTTTACGGAATAGGTTATGAGAAGCTCGGCAGGCTTATTATGTTCAATTTTCTGACGCAGCTTGTCACCGATATGCTTACTCCTAAAATAGTCGGTATTATCGGGTACAGAAAAGCGGCGGTTATGTGTCAGGGTGTGGCGGCGGTAGGACTTTCCATGCTTTCATTTATGCCGCACATTATGCCGGACGCTTATACCGGAATTGTCATTTCGGTTATGGTATACGCATTTGCGAGCGGACTTATGGAGGTTATATTAAGCCCCATGATTGAAATGCTACCGACCTCGAATAAAAGCGGCAATATGTCGATACTTCATTCGTTCTACTGCTGGGGACAGGCGGTCACTGCTCTTGTTACAACACTGCTGATAAACCGTCTTGGTTTTATCAACTGGACATATATTCCGCTTATATGGGCAGTAATACCCTTGATAAATATGTTCAGTTTTCTTAAAGTACCTATAATAGAGCCTGAACCGGAGAGAAAAAGCGACCGGCTCAAAGACCTTATTAAGTCACGTCTGTTCAGATGCTTTATGTTTATGATGCTGTGCGCAGGCGCGAGCGAGATAGCCATGGCGGAGTGGGCGTCGATGTTCGCCCAGCAGGCGCTTGGCGTTTCAAAGGTTGTGGGCGACCTTGCCGGACCGTGCGCGTTTGCGGTATTTATGGGACTCGGGCGTGTTATTTACGCGGCTTTTTCGGAAAAAATTCCTTTTAAAACCGCGGTAATTATAATGAGTGCTCTTTGTACAGTATGCTATCTTGTGACAGCCTTCGTACAAATTCCGTTTCTCGCGCTGCTTTCCTGCGCGGTGTGCGGATTTACTGTTAGTATTTTCTGGCCGGGTACCTATTCTGCCGGGGCGCGATATTTCCCGCGCGGCGATGCGGTTATGTTCAGCGTATTCGCCATGTGCGGAGACCTCGGCTGCTGTTTGGGACCATGGATACTCGGAATCGTGGCGGAAGCGCTGAATCTTAATATCGGATTTGCTGTAACAGCGGTATTCCCCGCGGGAATGCTCGCGGCGGCACTGCTTTTCTTAAAAGAAAAAGATTGAAAAATTGTTTGAAGCAGTATAAAATAGGCATAAGAGGTGAATGGTTTGAAAAGAGACGGATATTTAAGCTGGGACGAATATTTTATGGGTATAGCGCTGCTTTCCGCGATGCGCAGCAAAGACCCGTCAACACAGGTGGGCGCTTGTATTGTCAATACCGAAAAAAGGATACTGTCGGTAGGTTATAACGGAATGCCCCGCTGCTGCAGCGATGATGTTTTCCCGTGGGAGAGAGACGGTGAGCCGCTTGACTCAAAGTACCTCTATGTATGCCACGCTGAGCTTAACGCGATACTCAACTGCGCGAGCGGCAACGTCCGCGGCTGCACGGTATATACAACGCTTTTTCCATGCAACGAATGCGCTAAGGCGATTATCCAGTCGGGGATTAAAGAGGTTGTTTATATGTCTGATAAATATTCGAATTCTGACAGCGTGCTCGCCTCAAAGCGTATGTTTGAAACAGCAGGGGTCAGCTTCCGCCAGTATGACGTGACTGACAGGCAGATTTCTCTTTCGCTATAAGAATTATATCGGACTTTTAAATTTTTTCCGGTCGGCGTAATAACGCGCCGGCCGGTATTTTGCGCTTTTTTGTTGCCAAAACGGTGCATATATGGTAAAATCAGACTGTTATGAATAAAACGGAGTGATAAAATGGAAATAAACAAACAGCTTGCGGAGGAATTTTCCCTAAAGCCTTTTCAGGTAGAGAATACCGTAAAGCTAATAGACGAGGGCAACACAATTCCGTTTATAGCGCGCTACCGCAAGGAGGCCACCGGCTCGCTTGACGACCAGGTGCTAAGAGAGCTCGCTGACCGGCTTTCCTATCTTCGCAATATGGACGAAACGCGGGAAAAAATAAAGGCGGCGATAGAGGAGCAGGGCGCACTTACGGACGAGCTTTCGGCTGCTGTGGACGCCGCAAAAACGCTTACGGAGCTTGATGATATCTACCGTCCTTTCAAGAAAAAACGCAAGACGAGGGCGTCTGTCGCAAAAGAGAAGGGACTTTCTCCGCTTGCCGAAATGATATACGCGCAGGAGCCGGATTGCGATGACCCGCTTAATGAAGCTGAAAAATACATTGATTCCGAAAAGGGAGTCGAAACGGCTGAGGATGCGCTTCAGGGCGCTATGGATATAATAGCCGAAATGATATCGGACGACGCGGACGTAAGAAAGCGTATGCGGTTTGTCTGTCTTGCTCACGGCAGCCTTACGGCTAAGGCGGCGGGCGAGGAGCTTGACGTATATGAAATGTATAAGGATTTTTCAGAACCTCTTTCAAAAATAGCGGATCACAGGATTCTCGCGATAAACCGCGGGGAAAAAGAAGAATTTTTAAAGGTTTCGGTTGAGTTTGACCGTGATAAGGCGATGTTCATAATCGGGAAAACCCATATCAGGGAAGGCTCTCCTGCTACCGAGTACGTAAAACGCGCGGCGGAGGACGCGTACAGCCGTCTGATTTTCCCATCGATAGAACGTGAAATACGTTCTGAGCTTACTGAACGCGCGAGCACGTCGGCGATTAAGGTATTTTCAACGAATCTCCGCCAGCTTTTAATGCAGCCTCCGGTTAAAAACGCGGTGACAATAGGCCTTGACCCCGGTTACAGAACCGGCTGCAAGGTCGCCGTGGTGGACGGCACCGGAAAGGTGCTTGATACCGGTGTGATTTATCCGGTACCGCCCAAAAACAAGGTAGAGGAAGCCAGGCAGATAATCAAGGGACTTGTCAAAAAATACAATGTCACTGTTTTCGCGATAGGAAACGGTACAGCAAGCCACGAGACTGAGGTTTTCGCGGCTGACGTAATAAAAGAGCTGGGCGGCGGCATTTCATATATGGTTGTCAGTGAAGCGGGAGCGAGCGTTTATTCCGCCTCAAAGCTGGCGGCCGAGGAATTTCCGGAATATGATGTTTCGCTCAGAAGCGCTGTTTCAATCGCGAGAAGACTTGAAGACCCGCTTGCCGAGCTTGTTAAAATCGATCCGAAAGCAATCGGCGTAGGACAGTATCAGCACGATATGCCTGCCGCAAAGCTGAGTTCAGCGCTTGACGGGGTTGTCGAGGACTGCGTAAACAGCGTCGGTGTGGATCTTAATACCGCGTCGGTACAGCTTTTGGCACGTGTTTCCGGTCTCGGGGCGGCGGTGGCTAAAAATATCGTGACATACAGAGAGGAAAACGGCAGATTCACAAGCCGCGCTCAGCTTAAAAAGGTACCTAAGCTCGGACCGAAGGCGTTTGAGCAGTGCGCCGGATTTCTTAGAGTGTCAGACGGTACACAGGTGCTTGACAATACCTCTGTTCATCCCGAAAGCTACGCTGCGGCGGAAAAGCTGCTAAAAATCTGCGGATATACGGACGACGATGTCAGAAAAGGCAGCGCAAAGCAGCTTTCTGAAAACGCGCAGGCGCGCGGAATAGATAATATCGCCGCGGAGCTTGAAATCGGCATACCGACCCTTGAGGATATTATAAAAGAGCTTGAGCGGCCGGGAAGAGACCCGCGTGAGGAGCTTCCGCCTCCGCTGCTGCGAAGCGATATAATGTCCATGGAGGATTTAAAGCCCGGAATGGAGCTTACCGGTACGGTCAGAAATGTTATAGATTTCGGAGCATTTATCGATATAGGCGTCCATCAGGACGGACTTGTCCATATCTCCCAGATAACAAACCGCTTTATAAAGCACCCGTCTGAGGTGCTTAAGGTCGGGGATATAGTTAAAGTATGGGTGCTGTCTGTTGACGTTCAGAAGAAAAGAATTTCACTTACAATGAGAAAAGAAAAGATAAACAATGAAGCATAACAATATTAAGGGCAGCCTTATTCTCTGTACGGCGGCGCTTATCTGGGGACTTGCCTTTGTCGCCCAGAGCGATGCCGCGGAGCTTATACCGCCGTTTACCGTCAATGCACTGCGTTCATTTATCGGAGCTGCGGCGCTGTACGTGTTCTATCTTGTGACGACACGCGGCAAAAACCTTTTTTGCCGGCTGAAAAACCGGTAAGAAAGCAGTTTTATATCGCGGCGCTCATATGCGGCTTTATGCTTGCTCTGTCGGTAAATCTTCAGCAGTTCGGACTCGCGGCTTATCCTGACGGAGCTGCCGCGGCGGCACGCGGAGGCTTTATTACGGCGCTGTATGTTGTTCTTGTTCCGGTTTTCTCGTTTTTTGCCGGAAAGAAGATAAGCGCGGTAATATGGGTAAGCGTCGCCGTGGCTCTCGCCGGATTTTATCTGCTGTGCCTTTCGGGCGGAGCAGGGGGAATTTACATAGGTGATGTACTGATTTTTATCTGCGCGGTAAGCTTCAGCTTTCATATTATGTCGGTGGACAAGTTTGTCGGTATTACAGGAGGAATCAGACTTTCGGTAATGCAGTTTACAGTTGTCGGCATATTGTCGGCTGTGCTTGCTTTAATATTTGAAAAGCCGGTTCTTTCCGATATAATTGCGGCGGCTCCGCAGATTCTTTATCTCGGAATAATGTCAAGCGGGGTAGCCTACACTTTACAGATTGTAGGTCAGAAGTACGCCGAGCCTTCGGTCGCGTCGCTTTCAATGAGTCTTGAAAGCGTTTTCGCGGCGCTCGGCGGCTGGCTGATTTCCGGCAATGTTCTCAAGCCGCAGGAATTTGTCGGATGCGCGCTTGTTTTTGCTGCGATTATCGCGGCGCAGCTTCCTGAAATTCTTTCCTCAAAAGGCAAAAAATCGTCAGTTAAAAACCAAGATCAATGCAAAATATAAAAATTTAAAGACATTTTCCGCCAATTACGCGAAAAATGTCTTTTTTTACGCTTTGTTTTTCAGACAAAAGAGATTATAAAATAGTAAATGACGGAAAAAGTATCTAATCAGATTTTCCTTATAAACGGCGGTAAAATTTGTGAATTAAGAAGTTCTGAATATGCTTTTACTTTTCTGAAGGTATTTCCCATCATTTCTGTTTCACGGTATTTTCTGATAGACTCCATATCAAAATCGGCATAAAATAGACCTGTTTCCTTTTCACCTGCCATAAGCAGCGTATTATCGGTGCATATACCGTTTTCGTCCCAGCATATAGGAGAAAAAGCGCAGGAGTTTCCCGCGTTATCACCCGGCGGATTTGCCATCGCAATCCCTGTCATATTCTCGTAAGCGCGTGTTGACAGCGCGTTTAGGCGGGGTGACATACTTGCGCAGTCATTAGGTACAAGAATTATTTCAGCGCCTTTAAGCATTAGGATGCGGGCGCTTTCGGGATATTCACGGTCATAGCATATCATAATACCGAGCTTAATTCCGTGAAAATCGCAAACCTTAAATTCGCTGCCGCTTTCAAGGCATTTCTCATCCGAAAAATCACAGGTGTGAACCTTTGAATAGCTCATTAAAATTTTTCCGCTTTTGTCTATGACTATTGCTGAATTTCCGGGCTTTTCGTAGCCTTTGGTAAAGGCGGTAAGCACAACTCCGGTACTGTATTCGGCCGCGGCGCGGCATACGGTCTGTATTTCCGCGCAGTCGGTCTCAAGCGCGTCCTTGTTTGTTACGGGGAAAAAGTAACCGGTAAGAAAGCATTCGGGAAGCAGAAGAATATCGGCGTGCCGTTCCGAAGCGGATTTAACAGCTGCCAAAACAGTTTCAAGGTTTTCTTTTACCAATCCTTTTTGCGGCTGCTGTTGGAGTATCGCAGCTCTGAAAATCATTTAAAAAACTCCTTTAAGGCGGAAGGTCAGATTTTGCCGCTGTCTCTCAGCAGCTTCAGTTTTAAAACCGCGGTCTGTGTTTTCGCGTCGGTTATTTCGCCGGAAAGTATCATTTTAACGGCGGTATCAAGCGGTATTTTCTCGACAGTCAGAAATTCGTCGTCGTCCGGCTGCTGCTCACCGTAGGTCAGACCTGTCGCTGCATACATCCAGATTATTTCGCCGCAGTATCCGGGAGATGGATACAGTTTTCCGAGAGGTATGAATTTTTCGGCGCTTGCTCCTGTTTCTTCTTTAAGTTCCCTTATTCCGCACTCGAGCGGGTCTTCGCCGTTTTTATCGCGCTTACCCGCCGGAATTTCCGGAATAACCTCCATATAAGGATAACGGAACTGCTTTACAAAAAGCATCTCGTTATTATCGGTAAGTGCCGCGACGCATACTCCGCCCGGGTGCTCGATTACTTCACGCGTTGAGGTATTGCCGTTCGGCAGAAGCGCCTTATCTTTTCTGACATTTATAATTTTTCCACGGTAAACGTATTCTTTTGATAATTGTTTTTCTTCTAAATTCATTATCCTTGCCTTCTTTAAATATAATTATGTATAGGTTATTTTTAGGAGCGATACTGATGGGTAATATTGTAAACTCTGCGGAGTATGATTATGCCGGCAGAAGAAAACTTATTGATTCACTTTGCGAAAAATACGGGTTCATAAAAAAACGGGTTATAGGAAGAAGCTGCGGAGGACGTGATATTACAGCCCTGAAAATAGGGGCGGGGGAGGAATACTGCCTTATCGCCGCCGCTTTTCACGGAAGCGAGCGCATAACGTCTGTGGTGCTTCTTATGTTTATCGAGAAGCTGTGCGGCGCGATAGCTGAAGGCGGTGATATAAAAGGGATAAGGGCGGCAAGAGCGCTGAACGGAAAGGGCGTAATATTTGTTCCCTGTGTCAATCCGGACGGCTGTGAAATATCGTTAAGGGGTTCGGTAGCCTGCGGAGAGCTTGCGGGGACAATCGGTAAAATGTGCCGAAATGATTTTGCTCATTGGAACGCTAACTTAAGGGGAGTAGATATAAACCATAATTTTAATGCCGGATGGCAGCAGCTGCGCGAAAGGGAAATGGCGGCAGGTATTTACTGCCCCGGACCTACGAGATTCGGAGGCTTCAGACCGGAAAGCGAGCCGGAGACCCTTGCGCTTACCGAGCTTTGCCGGACAGTAAATATTCGCCATGTAACTGCGCTACATTCTCAGGGCGAGGTAATTTACTGGAGCTATGCCGGAAATACGCCGGCAAGAGGAAAAAAGATGGCGGAAATAATGGCGACCTCGTCAGGATATTCGCTTGATACCCCTGTCGGAATAGCGGAGGGCGGTGGATTCAAAGACTGGTTCATAAATGAGTTCGGAAGACCGGGTTTTACTGTTGAGTTGGGACAGGGAAAAAATCCTCTGCCTGCCGAAAACGCCGGAAAAATACTTGACCGCGTAAGTGAAATGCTTATGCTTTGTATAATGATGTGAAGAGGGTAATTACAGTTAAGGGCTGCCATTTTTTTGCGGCAGCCCTTTTTAAATTATACAGAAAGATCTTCGACAATAAGAGTGCGGACACCGTTTTCGTCTGTAACAGCCTTCTTTTCTTCAGGCGCTTTGTCCCGTTCAGCAAGGAATTTTTCGGCGACCTGAGGGAAGAGAGCGTAGCTTAATACATCTTCCTCACATTTTCCGAGACCCTTCGCCTTCATTTCGTCAGCATAGGTTTTAAGCTCGGGCTCAATAAGGTCTGCAGGACGGCAGGTGATAACCTTGTCGTCGCCTATCGCCTTCTTGCGGACTTCCTCATTTACAGGCGCGGGAAGTCTGCCGTATTCGCCGCGCAAAAGACCCTTTGATTCTTTTGTTATCATCTTGTAGCGCTCGCCGGAAAGTACATTGAGCACTGCCTGCGTTCCTACTATCTGCGAAGTAGGCGTTACAAGCGGAGGATAACCGAAATCTTTTCTTACCTTCGGAACTTCAGCCAGAACATCATAGTACTTATCCTCGGCGTTTGCCTGCTTAAGCTGTGAAAGAAGGTTAGAGAGCATTCCGCCCGGAACCTGATAAATCAAAGTTTTGGTATCAACATTAAGAACCTTGGGATCAAGAATACCTTCAGCCTTCATCCTGTCGGCAACCTTGCGGAAATGAGCCGCGATATCGCCGAGCTTGGCAAGATCAAGACCGGTGTCGCGTTCGGTTCCCTGAAGCGTAGCAACAAGCGCTTCGGTTGACGGATTTGAGGTTCCGTTCGCGAAAGGAGAGAGGGCACAGTCAACTATATCAACACCAGCCTGAGCCGCCATAAGGTAGGTCATATCACCTGTACCAGTCGTGTTGTGTGTGTGCAGATGAATCGGAACAGAAATATTTTCTTTCAGCTTTTTGACAAGCGAATAAGCATTGTAGGGAAGAAGGAGGTTAGCCATATCCTTGATACAGATAACGTCCGCCCCCATTTTTTCAAGAGTTTTGGCAAGCTCAACAAAGTAGTCCTCATTGTGTACCGGACTTACCGTATAACTCATTGCGGCTTCGCAGATACCGCCGTATTTTTTGCAGCTTTTCATAGCCTGCTCCATATTGCGGGTATCATTGAGTGCGTCAAAAATCCTGATAACGTCAATACCGTTCTCAATGGATTTCTTTACGAACATATCGACTACATCGTCGGCGTAGTGCTTGTAGCCGAGAATATTCTGACCGCGCAGAAGCATCTGCAGCTTGGTGTTGGGCATATGCTTTTTAAGTGTGCGGAGCCTTTCCCACGGGTCTTCGCCGAGAAAACGCATACAGGCGTCAAAGGTCGCTCCGCCCCAGCACTCAAGGCTCCAGTAGCCGGCGGCGTCGAGCTTTTCAAGCGCCGGAAGCATATCTTCAATTCTCATTCTGGTAGCCGCCTGAGATTGGTGGGCGTCACGCAGAATGGTATCTGTAATATAAAGCTTTTTGTTTTCCATAAAAGATACTCCTTAAATCAGCCGAGCAGCGAGATGAGAACACCGGCGGCAATAGCCGAACCGATAACACCTGCCACATTCGGACCCATAGCGTGCATAAGCAGGAAGTTTGACGGATTTTCCTTCTGGCCGACAGACTGTGAAACACGAGCAGCCATCGGAACCGCCGAAACACCGGCAGAGCCGATAAGGGGATTTATCTTGTTCTTTGAGAAGAGGTTCATAAACTTCGCGAGCAGTACGCCGCCGGCGGTTCCGAGACCGAAAGCGACAACGCCCATCGCAAGAATCTTAAGGGTCTGAATATTGAGGAAAGCCTCGGCAGTAGCAGTGGCTCCGACAGATATTCCGAGGAATATAGTAACAATATTCATAAGCTCATTCTGAGCGGTTTTGCAAAGTCTTTCCGCTACACCAGACTCTTTCCAGAGGTTACCGAGCATAAGACATCCGACCAGCGGGGTAGCAGAAGGAACAAGAAGCGCGACAAAAATGGTTACGGCAATAGGAAATATAATCCTTTCGGTCTTTGTAGCCTGACGAAGCGGCTTCATAACTATCTGACGCTCTTTCTTAGTGGTAAGCAGCTTCATTATTGGCGGCTGAATAACCGGAACAAGCGCCATATAGGAATAAGCTGCAACCGCAATCGGACCTAAAAGGTTAGGATACAGCTTTGATGTGGTGTAAATAGCGGTAGGACCGTCTGCACCGCCGATGATACCGATTGAAGCAGCGGCTTCCTGAGAAAAACCTAAGTATACGCAGCCGACAAATGTAACAAAAATTCCTATCTGGGCGGCTGCTCCCAAAAGCAGGGATTTCGGATTGGCAATAAGGGGCCCGAAATCGGTCATTGCTCCTATGCCGACAAATATGAGGCAGGGGTACAGACATGTCTTGACACCGATGTAAAGTATATCAAGCAGTCCTCCGTTGCTTACGATGTGACCGTAGCTGTGATAAAATTCGCTTCCGGAATCCATAAACTGATTCCAAAGCTCTGTGTGGTACATCGCGTCGTTCGGTGTGAACGCAGTGAGATTTGTCAGCAGCATACCGAAAGCGATTCCGACAAGCAGAAGGGGCTCAAACTGTTTCTTGATTCCAAGCCAAAGAAGAAGTAAAGAAACAAGTATCATAATGAGAGAAGTCCAGTGTTCTTTCAGGTTCGCAAAAAGAAGGTAGAAACCGGTCTCCTTTGCAAAATTTATTATTTCCTCCATTGTTCTGTCTCCTTAAAAGGTAATTAACCGATGACGCAAAGAAGATCTCCAGTGTTTACTGAAGCGCCCTTGGTAACGCTAACGGAAGCTACTGTTCCGTCACACGGAGCCATAATTTCATTTTCCATCTTCATGGCTTCAAGAATCATAAGGACATCGCCCTTTTTCACTGCTGAACCGTTTGAAACATTTACGCTCAGTATGGTGCCGGGCATCGGGCTTGAGATTTTCTCACCGCCGGCAGGAGCGGCAGCGGGAGCTGCGGCCGGAGATGGTGCGGCAGCAGGAGCAGGAGTTGCGGGCGCAGCCGGAGCCTTAATGTCAGCCGCGTTTACAGCTTCAACAGTTACTTCATATGCGGTACCGTTTACAGTTACATTGTATTTTTTCATTTTTAAACACCTTTTTCTTATATTTTTCTGAATGAATGAATTCTTATTGCGGAAACATCGGTTCCCATTTCCTCTGCGAGCACGGCGGATACCGCGGCGATTATCTCCTGACGGTTTTCAATGACCTTAGGAGCTTCAGCAGCCGGAGCGGTTTCCTCGGTATGAACATTTTTTTCGGCAGCACAGCATATTGCACCGAGAATTTTACACAGGATAACAATACAGATAAGACCTACGAAAACTGTTCCGATTCCCATTGCGACAATGAACGCATTAGACATAAAACGCACCTCCCCACGGCAAAAAAAAATACTCATTTTTATCACAAAAATCTGTTTGTCATAAAAATAACATATTTGCCCAATTAACCTTATTATATATACGATATCAAGCATTTACAATAATTAAATTATATTCTTATCCATTTCTTAACAGTAAATTCGATTATTTAAGATTTTCTTAATTATTAAAACTGTGTAACAAATTCTATGAGTCAAAATAAAATAGTATAGGACAACATCTTAAACAGTAATCCGGAATTATATTTCGGAGATGCGGATATGTTCTGAAAGGAGAAAGAAGGAATTATGCATAAAATGTTTGATATGTCCGATTTTTACAGGACAAACAGCTATAACGAGGCGATTCCCGTATTAGCGCAGATGCAGCAGCCTGATACGGCTTTTCGGCCGGTCAGAGAATGCAAGGATCCGCTTACAATGGTATTTATAAATGTGCAGCCCTTCGGGAGAGTATACGATACTGAAGAAGCGTTTGAGAACGGTACGCTGTTTCCGGATTTGAACAAACCGTTTATGGGGGGCGAGAAATATGAATGAGCGCGCGGCAATGAAGAAAAAAATATACGAGTTAGACTTTGCGCTGTATGAGCTTGTTCTGTTTCTTGATTCTCACCCGACAAGCCGCAGAGCAATGCAGCTTATGGAGGAATACAGAAAAAAACGGGACAGCGCCGTGGCAGAATATGAATCAAAATACGGCAAGTATATAGTTACGACAAACGATGTACCGATGTCAGACAGCTGGAAATGGATTGACGGTCCGTGGCCGTGGGATACCGACTTTATGGAGGGTTGAGTTATGTGGCAATACGAGAAAAAACTGCAATATCCGGTTAAAATAAAAAATCCCAATCCTAAATACGCTCAAATAATAATATCACAGTACGGAGGACCCGATGGCGAGCTCGGCGCGTCGATGCGTTATCTTACACAGCGTTATTCGCAGCCCTACAATGAAATCAAGGGAATGCTTACCGATATAGGTACAGAGGAAAAATATTGTTTATTTTATTTTGTTGCTGTTTTAAGGGTATGTAATGGTCACAGTAAAGCATTGGTTTTAAGTCAATGGGTGTGTGTTTCCTCTTATATCATTTATTCCTTGTATAGATTGATTCCTCTTTATATAAGTGCCAACAGATAAAGCAACCGCCAACAGGAAAAGAAAACCGCTATCGTAATTTCAAAGAGCAAACCGCCATTAGGAAAGAGAACTCCAACCGCCAACAGGTATTCCCAAGGGAGAACCGTCATCAGGAAAGAGAACTCCAACTGCCAAGTGTTATTCGTTATTAGGGAAAAGAGAAAAAACGGAAGTTTCTGAACCTATGCGGAAATTAACAAGCTGTTCCCAAACTCACACGGAGTTTTTTTTGATATGAGAGAAAATCTTTTTTTATTTCAATCTTTCATACTTTTTTTACCCTTGAAAAAAGGAAATAAAAAAAGAAAAGGAGACATTTCAAACTATGATTAAGAAAAGTATTAGAACCCTATTAGACAAATGGACGGGAGACCTGTCTAACGAGGACTTTGGGGAACTGATGAGGGCATTGCTCTATTACGAAAAGTATGGGTATATCAATGGGGATGAATTGTCGCCCGTTGTCCGTCTCTTAATGACCTCGGTTTTTGTTCCCAAAATGGAGAGCATTAAAAAAGAGCAGAACAGACACAGGGGATATTATGAGAACAAGAAAGGAGAAAAAGCATAATGGGACTGAAAAACGGAGAAAAGAAAGGCATTTTATTTTACTATAATTATCGTTCGGAAATGGAAGCATTGAGCGACAGGCAAAAGGTCAATATCCTTTTCGTTCTGGCCGAACTGGACGAGACGGGCGAAATTGACAAGGAGAGAGAACGGTTTGAGGAATTGCAGACGGACCCCCTCGCCTATACATTGTTCAAAGTATATACGAACCAGCAAAACCGAGCGAGCAGAGCATGGCACAATATCAACAAAGCAAATCACAAGGACTTATACGATAGTGAGGGGCGGTATATCACCCACAAAGATTTTGACGGAGAAAAAGAAAGTCCGCTGGCGGTTCTTCCACCAGCGGAAAACAGACATATTGAGGGCATAGTGATGGATGTGGATATGGAAAAGGGTCGCTTGACATTGGATAATGATGAAGTCTTTACTTTTAATGTCGGGTATTTTGGTGCTGAACTCAAAGATACCGTGGGGTATTGTGTGGTATTGCATATCAATGCAGACAATGAGATTGAGGACTTTTCCATTGAATAAAGTATGCCCGATTAGAAAAAGGCACGGAGTTCCGTGTCTTTTTCTTTGCCTCGCAGAGCACGGGGGTTGCTTGCAACCCATACCGTGCTACAACTTCTTTCAAAAAAAGTTGCAAAGCGACATACTGAAGTTAAATGCAGCGGGAGTGCATTTGATTTCAGTATTCACCCGCAGGGTGATTTTGAAAGGAGTTGTCAAGGTGGCACACTATGAGAAGTTCAGTCGGCAAGGCTTGGGGCATATATTCTTGCATCTCCGCAGGGGGTACCGTATCGGGGAAGATGGGCAAAGGATATATGTCAATTACAGCAACAAGGAGATAGACACCAGCAGGTCGCATTTGAACTATAACTTGAACCTGAACGAGCAGGGTGTCCCAGCAAATCAGCAAAAGATGTATGAAAGGATATTGCGAGGGGACACCTTGCCTGAAGGGTATTCCCTGACGGTCAATAATCGGAAAGACCTGAAGGTGTTGTGTAGTTGGGTGGTGTCCTTGCCGGATGATGTGAAAAAGGAAGATGAACGGAAGTTTTTTCAAGCGGTCTATGATTTTCTAAAAGGTGAATATCAGCATTGTGTCTCTGCTTGGGTGCATATGGATGAAGCAGGAAAGCACCATATTCATTTTGCTTTTGTGCCTGTGTTCTACGACAAGAAGAAAGATATTTATAAAATATCCGCAAATGAATTGATTACCCGCAGCGAACTGAAAACTTTTCACGATAGGTTGAGCAAAGCGGTTGAGTCCTCTTTGGGGTATAAGGTCAGCATAATGACAGGAGAAAGCAGTCTCCGCCGAGAGCAGGGGTTGCGGGGCAGTATTGATATGCTGAAATAGGCGAGTATTTCAAAAAACTTGATTTGGCTGATAGTAAAACCTATAACCCAGCCGACAGTTGTTAAAATCGGAAGGAAATATCTGCTTAATAAAATGTAGTCCAAAACGGTCATAGGCTTATTTTCAGCAATTGTTTCTTCTTTTTTCAGTATCTCGTTTGTTTGTGTTTGTTCCATTTTACATTCTCCTTAAATGAAGTTTTTTACTCTTACAATCGGGATGTTGCTTGCCTTTATATCCTGACAAAAAGTTACGAGTTGTTGGTATGCTTGCTTGTCAGCAGACCTTTTTTTGAAAATACCTTTGCCGATTACAGCGGTTTTGGATATGCAAGGTTTAAAGGTCATAACTTTGTGGTCGTTAAGTCGAACCATAACCGGAAAGGCTGTTTTAAATATGCCAAGCGGAGCACCGGATAATATGCAGTATTCAATTCTATCTATGTCTGCTTTGGTGAAATAAATAATATCGTTCTGTTGGGATTTTTTAAAGGATTTCAACATATCCTTAGCACTTATATCCCGATTTGAAGACCCTAGTTTGCTCTCGGTAATGGCAAAGTGCCCATTATCATCAAAGCAGTAAAAGGCCCGACTGTAAGTAGCAACAGACATTGTTTCCAAGTATTTTTGTGCTTCTTTATAAAACTGAAGGAATAATTGACTTAGGGTTTGGTCATCCATTTTTTGTTTTCTTTTATATTTGAAGTTATATATCTTTGCTTCCATCATTTTACGATATGTATTTGCAAAATCGTTATACTTTTCCCCACACTCCGCACAACAGGTAATTGAATATTCACCCAAATTAACATAATCGTGTTCGCTGCCCATAAACTTTTTTACTATTTGTTTGCCGCATAAAGGGCACTGCATCTCTTTGGTCATACTGTTCCCCTCGCATTTTTCATTTTTATACATTATAACACTATGGTTGTAATATGTCAAGATATTAAAACTATGATTGATTATAAAATATCTTGTTTTTTCATATAATGATTGTATATAAAAAGCGAGGTATAAAGCGGTGAGTGAAACTAAATTTT
Organism: uncultured Clostridia bacterium; assembly: GCA_944376655.1. Taxonomy (GTDB): domain Bacteria; phylum Bacillota; class Clostridia; order Oscillospirales; family Acutalibacteraceae; genus UBA737. Next base: position 65,459 of record CALWDJ010000003.1, on the reverse strand, counting down.
TAACAGATATGGGGAAACGGATAGCAGAACGGCGGAAAGTGTTGCATAAAACACAGGAACAGGTTGCAGAGGAAATGGGTATCAGTTTGCAATCGGTTTCTTGTATTGAACTCGGCAAGAAAGCTATCCGCCCCGATAATCTTGTCAATCTTTGTATCGCTTTGGATACCACCGCCGATTATATCCTTACAGGCACAAAATCAGATAAGGAATTAAGCGAGATTTGCAAGGTTCTTTCAAAACTCTCGCCCGAAGATTTTAAAATGGTAGAGGGTTTAATCTACCGCTTAAATGATAAAAAAGAGATATGAGGGAAAATGAAAAGTCCCTCATATCTCTTTTGCCTTTTCTATTTCGTTTTTCGGCATAGTCTGTTTTAGTTTTTCAAACTGTTCGTGGGTTAGAATGGTAAAGGCAACATCATATTGCTCCCCCCTGCCAGATGTTTTGTATTGAAGATAAACAGGTGCAAACATAAATGACAAATGCAGTTCCAAAACGGCAAGCGGATATACCACAACTTTTTTTGTTATCCGCCCATATAGTTCTTCGTTTATCTGTTCATCAGACAAATTAACAATTTCCTCAACCTGTTTCATATATCTGTCATATAAAATCGTTTCCGGTGCTTCTATATCGCTTTCCGCTTCCATTTGGGCGATAGTTATTTGCAATTCCTCTATTTCGCTTTCTATCGCCTTATAGGTTAATTGGTAGGCATTATCGGGGATGATACCGTTTAGGTTCTTGCGGGTTAGAGTTTGAATTTCCGCCTGCTTTTGCTCTATTTTCTTTTTGGCGGTCTGTATCTTTTTGGTGTTGTCTTTTGGTTTTTGTGCGGTGTTGATTTCCTTGAGGATACTATCGCAAATATCTTGCTTGTGCGGGATAACAAGCTGTGTGATGATGTCATGCATTGCCATTTTTAAGACTCTGTCATTTACCCGCAACCCATTACAACCGGTGGAAACAATTTCCCCGTTTTGTTCGCTCTCTTTATATCTCCCTCTTTGGTGGTTCTCAAAGCAGACCCATGCTTTATAAGGGATGGTCTTCTGCTTCTTGTGGTAACTGACATATCGCCCGCCACACAACCCGCAATACACTTTACCGCTTGTCCAGTATCGGGCGGAATGTTTTGCCCGCACTTCTTCAGACGGTTTCCGCTCGGCAAGAATTACCTGTGCCTTGTTCCATGTATCCCGGTCAATAATGGCACTTTCGGGGTGGTGGTCGGTGATATAATAGCGATATGCTTCCCCTCTGTTGTATTTCTTCTTGTGGGTAAGCGGGTCGGGTGTGTAGGTTTTGCCCTGTGCTAAATCTCCGACATATTTTTCATTCCGCAATATCCGCAGAATGACGGTATTCGTCCAACCGTTTTTATACCGTAGGGTTTTGATACCCATGTTTTCCAAACGGCGGGCAATAATCGTTGTTCCATCGCCAGACACAAACCATTCAAATATTTTTTTGATGATTTCCGCTTCTTCCTCAACGACAATAAAGTGTTGTATGCCCTCGCTGTCTCTTTCTATGCGATACCCATACATTTCTTTCCGCCCGAACACAATACCTTTTTCCATCTGTCTTTGTTGCCCCCAAACAACTCGGCGGGATGTTCTTAAGCTTTCGCCCTGTGCGGATGTGGCGGTTTCGGTTAATTGTTGGATACTGTTCGGGTTTTCGGTATTGATGTCATCCGATAAAAACCATATAAAGACCTTGCGGTCTTGCAGGTCTTTTACTATGCTTAATAAATCGGTGGCATTTCGTGAAAATCGGGATACTTCTTTCGTTAAAATAACATCAACACCTTTTCGCTTTGCAAGTGCTATCATAGCATTGAAACGGTCCCGCTTTTCTAAAGATGTTCCGCTGATTCCTTCATCTGCAAATATGCCAACATTCGTCCAGTTCGGGTGTTTTTTGAAAATATCAGCAAAAAACTTTTTTTGAGATTTTAAAGAGTTCCGCTGGTCCGCTTCATCAGTAGATACACGACAGTAAGCACAAACCTTTAACTGTTCATCCGTTTCGGTCTTCAGCGGTTTGTGAATCGGAGCAATTACTGTTGTATCCATTAAAATTTACTTCCTTTCCGTTGTATGTATAAAGAGTGGCAACATACTTTTTCAATTCTTGAATAAAAGCATTCTTCTCTTTCTCTGTGGGTAAAAATGCTTCGGGGTTTGTTATCATCCGCATACCCCCAAATTGGGTTATCTCATGCATATTGTATGCGGATAAGATGTAGATAAGAAGCAAATCAGGTTTCTCCAGAAGTTTTTGGGCATTTCGTGCTTGTCTTAAGGTTGTATGATGTTTCACAAAATTAAAAATGTGGTTTTTGAGTTCATCATCTAAGGGCATTTTTTACACCTCTTTTTTTATTTTGTTGTACTTATTATATCATAAACAATTTTGTTCTTCAATAGGTACAGAGGAGCTCGGACACCTGGAAATGATCTGCGCCATGGTTCACCAGCTTACAAAAAATCTTACTCCGGAGCAAATAAAGAAAAGCGGCTTTGAAACCTACTTTGTGGACCATACCAACGCCGTATATCCGGTGGCCGCGTCGGGTCTTCCGTGGACCGCTACCTATATCCAGGCGAAAGGCGACGCGATAACCGACCTTCATGAAGACCTTGCGGCAGAGGGCACGATGACGAAAGAACAACCTGTGTTTTCAATACCCCAGAAAGCCTTATTTCATGCGGTTTTCCGGACTTTCAGGGTTCTTGCTCCAAATCGCCGCCTGCGACCTCATAAGAACAACAAATCACAAAAATACGATAGGACAAGCTGTTTTCTGAAAGAAAAATTCAAGTAAAAAGACAATGGCTGTTGGAAAAATTCCAGCTGCCATTGTCTTTTGAATAACCGTTCTACTATATGTTAATTGAGTAAGCGATTAATTATATATCTTGATACAATACTTATTTTTCCAAGCTTATCAAGGTGCTCTGTTAACAATTGCTGGAGTTCTGCAATGCTTGTGAAATCGTCCCCGATAATGGCGATAATTTGATCTATATCACCCTCGTAGATTCCCATGTCCTTGAGCATTTTCTTGCTTGGAGTGGTCAAATAGTATAGTATTTCGATATTTTTAAGCAATCGTTCATGCAGTGTATTTATTAGAGAATCATTGACATTTTCACAACGCATGAAGTAGCGAATTAAATCTACTTTGTTATAAAAATCGAACTCAATATAACTTGATTTGTAACGTATTGTTGTATTGATTATTTTCGATATACCAGTATTTTTGTAATATTCAGCAGTAGCATCAACAACTTCTCTTACAGATTGACGATATTTATAAGTAAGGCGATTAATAATAAAAGTATTAAGTTTGAAATCTCGGGGCTTGTCCTCCAATATTTCATACAACACACGAACCAATTCCAGCTTACTTTGATTTGGATCTCTCATTTGTCTATACAATATATCAAGAAGTTTGGCTTTGGATTGCGTATATCTATTTAGCAAAAATGCGACCGTTGAAAACCGGTGTTTACGAGCAATTTGAGCTTTATACTCGTCATAGCTAATTCCTAACTTTTGAAGAACATCGACAAATTCGGGGTGCTTTCTATAATCACCAAAATTGATATCCATATCAATACTTGAATCAGTTAATTCAAATTCTATAGATTTCAAAGCCTGCGATTTCTCGTAGACCGGATCAGACGGAGTTTTTATGTAATGTGCTACTCCTAAATAATGCTGAAATAAACGCCCTGTTCTCCCAACTAAGTTATGCTGGAGTTTTTGCGGATTACGGGATCTCTGGCACCGACACCAAAAAACGTGAGGAGTTTAATCGCATGCTGGCAGAGTGTGAAGCCGGAAACATCGACATTATCCTCACCAAGTCGATTCAGCGATTTGCGAGGAACACTGTGGATCTTTTGAACACAGTCCGGCACCTAAAGGATCTCGGAATTGAGGTTCGCTTCGAAAAGGAAAATATCAATTCCTTGAGTGGTGACGGAGAGCTGATGCTTTCCATCCTCGCTTCTTTTGCGCAGGAAGAGAGCCGCAGCATTTCGGAAAACGTCAAATGGGGCATGATAAAGCGATTCAAGCAAGGCATTCCCAACGGCAAGTTCTCGATATTCGGATATGAGTGGCAGGATGACAAGCTGGTCATCATTCCGGAGGAAGCCGAGATCGTCCGCTGGATGTATGCTGAGTATATGAAAGGCGCATCACGCATAGAAATCGGCAGAGCCCTGATGCAACGAGGCATTTATACCCGGCAAGGAAAGCCGTGGGTGGACTCCAATGTGAAGGTCATCCTAACAAACATCACCTACACAGGGAACATGCTTTTCCAGAAGGAATACTGCGAAGACCCCATCACCAAACACCGCAGAAAGAATTACGGCGAGCTTCCACAGTATTCTTAGGTGTACGCACCATTCTGTCTTTGATTGCAGATTTTTTGTTGATACCGAGCTTTCAAGTATACGGCGTTGCAATTTCAAATATTATCACAAACACACTGCTTGCAGTTGTAAGTATTTTCATTCTATATAAGCAAAAATACATTCGCTTTTCCCGATTCAGAAGGTCGGATATCGGTATTTTCAAGGAATGGTGCAAAGTCGGTGCCTTTTCGGGACTGCAACAGTTTGCGGATAATCTGATTTATGCCGTAATGGTTTGCAAAATGGTAAATATGGTTGCCGAACAGGGCAACTACTGGGTTGCCAATAACTTTATTTGGGGCTGGCTGCTGATACCTATCACGGCGCTTTCCGAGGTTATCCGAAGCGACTGCAAGGATGGCTATCAGAACTTAAAACAGACAAATTACTACCTGATCGGCGGCGCGGTTGTTATCTTGTTGGCGATCACAACACCTGCATGGCTACCTTTTTTCCGCTATGCCGAAAATCTATCCAATGCAAATGAGATATTTATAATTACTCTCAAGCTTGCACCGTTCTATATTGCCTATGCAGGCTGTGCCATTATCGATAATATTTTTATCGGGTTTGGAAAAACGGTCTATAATGCAGTCAATTCTCTCATAATCAATCTTGGCTATTACGGTATATTTTATATACTGTATCTGACCGGGTTAATCAAATTTAATATAAATACCATTATACTGATGTTCGGCTTCGGAATGGTTGTCCACCTTATTATTTCAATCATTCAACAACGATTTTTTATAAAAAAGGATTGCGTAAAAAATTAAAATAGCAAAAATGATTTGATAAAAGCTCTTTGACTTGTTCAAAGGGCTTTTTTACTTGCCAAAATGAATGCCGCTTTTCATATTGCTTGCGCGCTGTAAAGAATAGCGGACTTGCCGCCTTTCATATAGTGTACTAAAAGGCGGCGCAAGCCATTCCGCCCAGCCCTATATGGCATATTTTCGGTGCTTTTTCCGTATTCGGTTTTGAAATACATTTGTATTCCTGTGACCTCATAACAAAAAAATCCCTCGAAAATCTGCTCATATATCATAAAGTTGGAATGACTTGTGCCGCCTTAACTGAGAAGGAGGCTTTTTATGGAAACGGGCCTTGTGAAAAGTGTTTTCAAAAGCGGCGAAAGCACGACCTCAAAAGAGGTATTCACAAAGATCTGGATAGAACTTATCAACAAGCTGGAAAGGAGCAAAAGCGTGAGCTTTTGCGTGAAAAACGATGACAAATAGGTTTTCGTATGGTATACTATATACGAAAACAGCTTGTTCTGTCTCTAAGGAGATGGAAAATTGAAAGTAGCTATATATTGCCGCTTATCCGAAGAAGATCGGAACAAGCAATTTGAAACCGATGATAGCAACAGCATACAAAATCAGAAAACAATGCTGCTGCAATATGCCATGGAACAGGGGTGGGAGCTTTACAATATTTACAGCGATGACGACTATACCGGCGCGGACAGACGCCGCCCCGAGTTTAACCGTTTGCTTGCCGACGCCGAGGCGAAACGCTTTGACATTATTCTCTGCAAGACACAGTCGCGATTTACCCGTGAACTGGAGCTTGTGGAAAAGTATATCCACGGTCTGTTTCCTGTTTGGGGGATTCGCTTTGTCAGCATCGTTGACAACGCGGATACCGCCAATAAGGGCAACAAAAAATCTCGCCAGATCAACGGGCTTGTCAACGAATGGTACTTAGAGGATATGTCAGACAACATCCGAAGCGTCTTGACAAACAGACGGCTGAACGGCTTTCATATCGGCGCTTTTGCACTTTACGGGTACAAGAAAGACCCGGAGCACAAGGGACATTTAATTATCGATGAAGAAGCCGCCGCAGTTGTAAGAGAAGTTTTTACCCTATTTGCCGGGGGCTACGGAAAAACCGCAATCGCCCGTATGCTCAATGACCGAGGCATTCCCAATCCGACCGAATACAAACGCCTGCACGGTCTGCGATATAAGCAGCCCAAAGGCAAGAACAGCACCCTTTGGAAATACTTTGCGATTTCCGATATGCTGACGAACGAAATTTATATCGGCAACATGGTGCAGGGCAAGTACGGCAGTATTTCCTACAAGACCAAGCAGTGCAAGCCGCGCCCAAAAGAAGAATGGTATGTGGTGGAAGGCACGCACGAGCCGATTATCGACCGTGAGCTGTGGGACAGGGTGCAGAAGCTGGTTGGAGAAAGGGCAAAGCCCTTTGATGTGGGAACGGTCGGACTGTTCGCAAGAAAGGCTCGCTGTATGGGCTGCGGTTATGTGATGCGCTCCTCAAAAAACCGTGGCAAGCACTATCTGCAATGCTCCAACCGCCATGTGGCAAAGGATTCCTGCATCGGTTCCTTTATCTCGGTAGATACTTTGGAGCAGCTTGTAATTGAAGAGTTAAACCGATTATCGAAAGAATATTTGGACTTGGATGAAGCAGAACGCAGCATCGTATTTTGCACGAATCTACAGGAGCAAAAAGCCGGGTTGCTGGACGATAACACTGCCTATCAGAAAAAGATCGAGGAATACTCAAAGGGCATCAGAGACCTTTATTTGGATAAAGTAAAGGGGTTACTGAATGAGAGCGATTATACTGAAATGACAAAGGATTTTATGAGTAATCGTGACCGTTTGGAAAAGCTGATTACCCAGAACGAAAAGCAGATTGCCGAGCTGGACGAAAAGATTGCGGTCGGTGACAATCGCAGAGAGTTGATAGAACAATACGCCAACCTCAAGCACCTTACCAGAGAGATGGTTGTGGAGATGATTGACTACATTATCATCGGGAAACGCCTCAAGGGTATGAAGCACGCGCCCGTTGAAATTCACTGGAATTTCTAATCATTTTGCACAAATTTTAACCGATGTTGTTCTTTTAACAATGTAGGCAGAAAAGGCAAGTGCCAACGAAAAAGCCAGTAAAATCAAGGGGTTTCGGGATCGGTTGTGCATTTATAATCGTACCAGAGCAGAAGGCAAGAGTGACTTACGATAATCTTCTGAGGCTTATTGATGATCCTGATATTATTGAGCCGCTGAAATTTTTAAGGGCGAGGGAAATAGTCCACTATCAGCGCTTCGGCGAAGCACTGCGGCTTACGACAGACCGTCTTGACTGCAAGAATTTTTATGCTTTCAATCCCGGCTTTGACCGCAGGAATATGAAAAAATAATGTTCTGAAATAAATTTAATCCGTTTATGAGAGAGCGCCGTAAAATAAAATCGGCGCTTTAAATTTTGTATATACAAAAAACAAGTATAAATTTGATGACATTCAAAAATAAAAAAGTTGAAAAAAAACGGCTGCGGTGGTAAAATAATCACTGTATAAGCAAAAAAGGAGGCGAAGCGTATGGGTATGAAAAAATGGCAGATTGCCGGTTTTAATAAAATGCTGGCGAAAGAGCTTGCCGTAGAATGTGATATTGACCCGATAGTTGCGCTTATCGCTTCCGCGCGCGGATATACAGACCCGGCTTCTCTTGAGGAGTTTTTGTCCGACGAGCCATGCTTCGACGACCCGCGGAACCTCGTCGATATAGAAAAGGCCGCAGATATTATAAATTCATATATTGAAGACGGAAGCAGAATTGCGGTATACGGCGATTATGACTGCGACGGTATTACCTCTACCGTTCTGATGTTCAGCTACCTCAAAAGCAGGGGAGCTGACTGCGTATATTATATACCTGACCGTTTTGACGAGGGCTACGGCATGAATACCGGCGCAGTGGAAAAACTCGCCGGAGAGGGAGTAAAGCTGCTTATAACGGTGGATAACGGTATTGCCTGCCATAATGAAATAAAACGGGCAAAGGAACTCGGTATGTCGGTCGTGGTTACCGACCATCATCTTCCTATAGAAACTCTGCCCCAAGCCGATGCCGTTGTTGACCCTCACAGGGCGGACTGCCGCTCGGAATTTAAGGAAATATGCGGCGCCGAAGTCGCTTTCAAGCTGATTTGTGTTTTGGAGGAGCGCGAGCCTGAGGAGCTTTTGCCTTATTACTCCGATTTGCTGAGTGTGGCGCTTACGGCTGACGTTATGCCGCTTATATACGAGAACCGCGCTATTGTAAAATACGGTATTGAAAAGCTGAAGCAGTCTCCTCTGACAGGCTTTTCGGCGCTTATGAGCGTTGCGGCTATTCAGCGCGAGAATATTTCGGCAGGCAGAATTGCTTTCGGAATTGCTCCGCGCATCAATGCCGCCGGAAGAATGGGCAGCGCCGCAAGAGCGGTTGAGCTTCTGCTCAGCGATAATATGCTCAACGCTCTCGGAATTGCGAACGAAATTGATGACGACAACAGCGAGCGTCAGCGTATTGAAAAGGAAATATTTGCCGAGGCTTCGGCTGAAATAGAGAAAAAAGGTTATTTTTACGACAGGGTAATAGTTGTTGACGGAGAAGGCTGGCATAACGGTGTACTCGGGATAGTGGCGTCACGCATAACCGAGCGTTACGGCTGTCCGTCGATAGTGATATCAAGAAACGGCAACGCCGCTTCGGGCTCGGGGAGAAGCATTGAGGGATTTTCGCTCTATGACGCTATTAACGCGGCTTCCGATACGCTTTCAAAGTTCGGCGGTCATGAGCTCGCGGCGGGAATAAGTCTTTCTTCAGATAATATACCTGCCTTCAGGGAAAAAATAAATGAGTACGCGTCAGGGTGCGATTTTGTTCCGCCTGTTTTAAAGCTCGACTGCAAACTTAATCCGTCCGGTCTTACAGTAGAGCTGGCGGAGGCGCTTAAAGAGCTTGAACCGTTTGGTCAGGGCAATCCGAGTCCGCTTTTCGGTGTTTTCGGGGTTAAGCTCGAACGCATAAACCCGATAGGCGGCGGCAAGCATTTAAGACTGATTTTCTCAAAGGGAGACAATTCGTTTCAGGCTTTGCTTTTCGGTGTTACTGCAGAGCAGTTCTGCTTTGAGTGCGGAGACCTGCTTGATCTCGCGGTAACGGTAAGCTCGGATATATATAACGGGGAAACGCGTCTTTCCGTACAGGTAAAGGCACTTCGTATGAACGGAACGGACGATGTCCGGCTTTTCGGTGAAATTTCCTGCTTTAACGATTATATGGCAGGCAGACAGGTTGATGCCGAACAGCTTCTCCCGTCCCGTGAGGAAACAGGCTCTGTATACCGGCTTATAGCTTCAAAGCCTGTCACAGGCGAGAGAATAAAATATCTTACGCTCAATACGGTAGGATACGCAAAATGTGAAATATCACTCATGGTTCTTTCAGAACTCGGTTTAATACAAAAGGACGGCGCCGGCTTTTACAAAATAACCGGAGCAGGCAGGCGCACGGAGCTTGCCAACTCTGCCGTTTACAGAAATTTACTTGAAAGGAGCGGAAAACAATGAACGCGGAGCAGCAGAAAAATTACGAAAAGCTCGAAAAGCAGATGCGCGATTTCGGCGGCACCTACAACACGGACCTTATCAAAAAAGCGTTTGAGTACTGCGTTGAAATGCACCGCGGCCAGAAGCGTTATACAAACGAGGAATATTATATTCACCCGTTTAATGTTGCTTCGATTATTGTTTCGCTCGGAATGGACAGTGAATCGATAGCCGCGGCGCTTCTTCATGACGTTGTGGAGGATACCGACAGCACGATTGACGATATCAAGCGCGAATTCGGTGACGAAGTCGCTTTACTTGTTGACGGCGTTACAAAAATAGGCAAGCTGAACTTTTCTACAAAGGAGCAGCAGCAGGCGGAGAGCCTGAGAAAAATGCTTATCGCGATGGGTCAGGACATAAGGGTTATTATTATAAAATTAGCCGACCGTCTGCACAATATGCGCACAATAGACGCTATGCCTGAGCAGAAGCAGCGAGACAAATCGCTTGAAACGCTTGAAATTTACGCTCCGATAGCGCACAGACTCGGTATCCGTCCCGTAAAAGAGGAGCTTGAGGATCTCGCTATAAAGCACCTTGATCCGGTGGCCTATAAGGAAATAGAAGATTTGCTTATGCTCAGAAAGCAGCACAGAGAGCAGATACTTGAGGAAATAAAGCAGCGTATCGAGGAACGTCTGCACGAAGCTATGCCGGGTGTGGAAATGGCTTTTCAGGGACGCATAAAGTCGATTCACGGAATATACCGCAAAATGTATGTTCAGGGCAAGGATTTTGATGAAATATACGATATTTACGCGATCAGGATAATAACCGACACGGTCGCGAACTGCTACAATATCCTCGGCATAATGCACGATATGTTCAGACCGATACCTAACAGGTTCAAGGACTATATCTCAACGCCTAAGCCTAATATGTACCAGTCGCTTCATACCACGGTAATCAGCCGCGCGGGCATACCTTTTGAGATACAGATACGCACATTCGATATGCACCATACTGCGGAGTTCGGTATAGCGGCTCACTGGAAATACAAGGAGGGCATAACCGAAAACAACCGCAGAATGGAAGACCGCCTCGCGTGGATAAGACAGATACTCGACTCCCAGGCCAACTCAACCGATGTTTCCGATCTTGTCAGAAGCATTAAGGTTGATTTGTCGCAGGAGGATGTTTTTGCGGTGACTCCTAAGGGAGATGTAATAAATCTTCCGGTAGGCTCTACTGTTGTGGATTTCGCCTTTGCCATTCATTCGGCAGTGGGAACGCGAATGATAGGCGCCAAGGTTGACGGAAAAATCGTTCCTATAAATCACGAGGTTAAGACCGGAGAGGTAATTGAGATTCTGACTACAAATCAGCCGGGTCACGGCCCCAGCCGCGACTGGCTGAATATTGCGGTTACCTCACAGGCAAAGTCAAAAATACGCTCATGGTTCAAGAAAGAAAAGCGGACTGAGAATATCGCCGCGGGCAAGCTGGAAATTGAAAAGGAATTTCGACGCGCGGGCATTGACCTTTCAGAAGATGATTATAATGATTTTATTGAGGAAATTGCCAAGAAGCTGAGATTTTCCGGCGCCGATGAGTTTTACGCAGCTATCGGCTACGGCGGAGTGCTGCTTTCAAGGATAATGCCCCGAATCAAGGAGGACTATTCGAAACGCATTTCCGCTTCTTCGCCGCAAAACGTTATAACCGCGATACCCGAAAAGCGCCGTACAAAATCGTCTGACGGCGTAATAGTGGAAGGAATAGATAACTGTCTTGTAAAGCTCTCAAAATGCTGCGCCCCGCTTCCGGGCGACGATATAATCGGTTTTATAACGAGAGGACACGGTGTTTCAATCCATAAGCGCGACTGTCCGAATGTACCTGTGAATATCGCGGATTCTGCCGAGCCCGAACGCTGGATTGCCGCCCATTGGGACGGTACAAAATCAGACGCTTTCGTTTCAACGCTTCAGATTGCGGCGATAGACCGTGACGGGCTGCTGCTTGATATTATGAACTCGGTATACAATATGCGTGTTCCGGTTCACGGAGTAAACGCCAGACAGACAAAGAGCGGAAACTGTATAGTTGTGATGAGTGTTTCCGCGGAAAGCGTCGAGCACCTTAAAAGCATTATTTCAAAGCTTGAAAAGGTTAACGGCGTATTCAGTGTGGAAAGGATAAACCAGTAATGAAAGCTGTTATTCAGAGGGTGGAAAATGCCAGTGTGACTGTTGACGGCATTGAAACGGGAAGCTGCAAAAACGGCTTTCTCGTGCTTGTCGGAGCCGCTCAGGGCGATACCGCCGATGACGCGTTGATACTCGCTAAAAAAACCGCGAGCCTGAGGGTCTTTTCAGACAGTGACGGAAAAATGAATAGATCCATCGCCGATGTAGGCGGGGAAATTCTGGCGGTTTCGCAGTTCACACTGTGCGCCGATGTTAAAAAAGGAAACCGCCCGTCATTTACCGGCGCTTTAGAGCCTGAAAAGGCAAAGGAATTGTATGAAATCTACTGCAAAGAGCTTGAAAAGCTCGGCGTCAGGAAGGTGGCGACAGGCATCTTCGGCGCCGATATGAAGGTTTCGCTCGTAAACGACGGACCGGTGACAATACTTTTTGATACCGTGATATGGAGAAAAAATGGAAATTAAAGTTTTGCATTTGGGACTTATCAAAACAAACTGTTATCTTGTAAGCACACAAAAAGCGGCAGTTGTGATTGATCCCGGCTTTATAAGAGAAGGAACATATGATTTTCTTGATCAGAACAGCGATAAGGAGCGCCTTATCCTGCTTACGCACGCGCATTTTGACCATATAGGTGGCGCAGCGGATCTGCGAGAAAAAACCGGAGTTAAAATAGCGATAGGCGAGGAAGATGCCCCGGCGCTTTCGGATAAAACGCTTAACCTTGCCGACTGTTTCCACTCGGATATTCCTCCGTTTGAAGCGGATATAACCTTTAAAAACGGCGATGATTTTTCGGTGGGGGACATTAAATTCCGCGTTATACATACGCCGGGACATACGGTAGGCGGTGTATGCTATTATACAGAGGACTGTCTTTTTTCAGGTGACACGCTTTTTGAAAGCTCCGCAGGACGCACCGATTTTCCGGGCGGGGACATGAAAGCACTTAAAAAATCACTCAGAAGGCTTATGCTGCTTCCGGGTGACGTTAAGGTTTATCCCGGTCACGGGGATTTTACGACTATATCGCGTGAAAGAGAAAACAATATGTTTGTGTGGTAAAAATGAAGCTCTGTCTTATAAATCATTCCTTTAAATACGAACTTGAAAAGCTTATAAGGATTTTTCTTCCGTTTGAGAAGGTGGAGTTTTCCGATGAGCCTTTTTACGGTGACGGAACAGCGGTCACACGCCTTGAAAAGGGCGAGAAAACCGTGCTCTCCGCCGTTTTGAATATTTACGGCAAAACCTATTCTGCGGAGGAAACGCTTTCCGATACAGACAGCGATTACGAAAACGAGTGCGAGAGACTGCTCGCGGTTGCGCTTTACAGGTGCTTTACCGAGGCTTCCGGCTATATCCCTAAATGGGGGATTTTAACCGGTGTGCGTCCGGCGAAGCTGTTTTCAAGACTTTCCGCCGCATACGGTGACGAAAAAGCCGCCGATTGGTTCAAAAACGCACTTTTGGCGGACGAAAGCAAAATTTCTTTATGCCGTGAAACGGTCACTTCTGAAAAACGTATAACCGGGCTTTCGCTTCCCGATTCCTTCAGTCTTTATATTTCGGTGCCGTTCTGCCCGTCAAGGTGCTCGTACTGCTCGTTTGTATCCCATTCGGTAGAGCAGGCAAAGGGACTTATACCGCGGTATGTTGATTTGCTTGTACGGGAAATAGAAAAAACCGCCGGGATATCATCATTGCTCGGTTTAAGGCTTGAGACGGTTTACATAGGCGGGGGAACACCTACGTCGCTTACCGCCGCTCAGCTTTCCTCTGTTATGTCGGCAGTTTCCGATAATTTTGATTTATCGCATTTAAGGGAATATACCGTAGAGGCGGGTAGACCCGATACCGTGACGGAGGATAAGCTCAAAGCTATAAAATCACTCGGAGCCACGAGAATAAGCATAAATCCGCAGACAATGAATGACAGGGTTCTCGAGAGAATAGGCAGGCGGCACACGTCAGAGGATACCGTAAAAGCCTTTATGCTTGCGAGAAAATGCGGATTTGACAACATAAATACCGATTTGATTGCCGGACTTCCCGGAGACGATTATGTGAGCTTTAAAGATACTTTAAGCCGTGTTTTAAAGCTGGAACCGGAAAGCGTTACGGTACATTCCCTCGCTATGAAAAGGGCATCAACCCTTAACATAAACGGTGAGTTCCCCGAAGCTCAGGCAGGCAAAACAGCGGATATGATGGTTGAATACGCGAAAAAAACCCTTACGGAGGCCGGAATATTCCCGTATTATATGTACCGTCAGAGCAAAACGGTTGGCAATCTTGAAAATGTGGGATACTCGAAAAGAGGCTCTGAATGTCTTTATAACGTTTTCACTATGGACGAGACTCATTCGGTGCTTGCGTGCGGTGCGTCTGCCGTTACAAAGCTGAGAGAACCGAACGGAGATTATATCGAACGAATTTTTAACTACAAATATCCATATGAATATATTAGCCGGTTCGGTGAAATACTTGCGAAAAAGGACGGAATAACTGAATTTTATGAAAAGTACTCTGCAGACAATAAATGAATACGCGCTGAATGACCCTGCCGGTCTGGTAGAAAAGGCCGAAAATCATTATGACCGTGAAATAACGGAAACGGCGCAGCGAATCGCGGACGACGATTCGCTTAAAATAGTCGCCATTGCCGGACCGTCCGCGTCCGGAAAGACCACAACAGCACATATACTTTCGGAAAAGCTACAAAAACTCGGAGAACAAACCGAGGTTGTCTCTCTCGACGACTTTTATCTTCCGACTGAGCAGCTTCCGCTTACGGAAGACGGGAAATATGATATTGAGTCGGTAAACGCACTTGATAAGGCTCTTATGAAAAAATGCTTCGGCGAGATAATAAATACCGGCAGAACCGAACTGCCGAAGTATAATTTTGCCGAAAAGCGCCGCATCCTTTCCGCGAGGAGCATTGATATATCGGGAAGGGGAATAGTTATCGTGGAGGGACTGCACGCCCTTAATCCGGTTATAACAGACCTTGTCCCTCGGAAAAATATTTTCAAGGCGTATATAAGCGTCAACCGTTCAGTCTTTGATGACAACGGTGATGTTTTGCTTACAAGCCGCCAGATACGGCTGATGCGCAGGGTTCTGCGCGACCGTATCTTCAGGGGTTCTTCGGTAAACGAGACGCTGGCGCTGTGGAAGGGCGTTGTTGAGGGAGAAAAGAAATATCTTTATTGCTTCAAGGACACTGCGGACGTGCTTATAAAAACACTGCACATATATGAGCCGTGTCTATACAGAAACGATTTCTGCGCTTTATGCGACGAGACTCAAAATATAACCGATTGCCGCGATTATTTTCTAAAAACCGCCGAAGCGGTACGTAAATTTGTTCCGCTTGACGAGGCGCTTATACCGCATAACTCGCTGATACGCGAATTTATCGGCGAGGGAAAGTATAACTGACTTTTGCTTGAAAAAAATGAGGATTTATGTTAAAATATAAAAAAAGAAGACGGAGGTATCTGCAATGGATTTTCTTGACGATGTAGTTTCAAAGGCTAAAGAAGCGATAGACATTGCATCTAAAAAAACCGGTGACGCGGTGGCTGTTCAGAAACAGAAATTCGATATTGCGGCGATTGAAAGCAAGCTCGCAAAGGATTTTCAGTCTCTCGGCGAACTTTATTATAAAAAGATAAAAAGCGGTAAGGAAACCGACGAAAGCGCAGCCGCGATAGTAAATGCCATCAATGAAAAAATCGGAAAAATCAACACGCTTAAAAACGAGATAAACAGCATTAAGCATAAGCGTATATGCCCTGAATGCGGCGCGGCGGTTGATGATACGTCCAATTACTGTAACTCATGCGGCGCGAAGCTCACATACGAAAACGCCGAAAACACTGACGAATAAAGCTTTTATATGATATATCCGGGGCGGATTTCCGCCCCTTATTTTTTAGTTTCAGGGTGAAAAAATATGGAAATAAAAAAAATAGGAATAATCGTCGCTGACACCGATGAGTTCCGCCTGCTCGCTGAGAAAATCAAAAAAGGCGAATATGTTAAAGAAACCTTTTTGAGAAGAGAAAAGCTGTCTTTTATGACGGACGGTTTTACACAGATTGTCACCGTTCACTGCGGGATAGGAAAGGTCAACGCCGCGGCTGCGGCGGTGCATCTTGTCGATATCGGCTGCGGCGCCGTGTTTAATTACGGACTCTCAGGCGGTATCAGCGGCGTAAGACGCGGAGATATGTTTTTGGGAACAGAATTTCTCGAGCACGATTTTGACCTTACAATGATCGGGTACAAGCCCTGTGAAAAGCCCGGACAGACATATACTTATAAATCTGATAAAAGATTAAACGGGCTTGTTAAAAGTCTTATGCCCGATATAAAGCAGGGGACCGCGGTAAGCGGTGACCGTTTTATCTGCGACGATAAAACACGCGCCTTTTTAAAGGATGAATTCGGAGCCATGTCCTGCGATATGGAAACGGCGGCTGTCGCTTTTGTGTGCGAATACGCTTCTGTTCCGTTCGCCTGCGTCAGACGAATATCAGACGATGCCGGAGCGGACGCTGCGGAAAGTTACAGGGAAATGAACTGCTCATCTCAAACCGAGCTTTCCGATTTCATTCTTGAATGTGCCCGCAGGGCGGCGGAGATTTTATAAATGTCAGCGAATAAAAAACAGAGTTTCCAGTACGGAGCTGTAATACTGCTTTTTTCCGCGTTTGCCGTGAAGCTGATAGGCGCGCTTTTTAAAATTCCTCTGTCAGGTAAAAACTGCCTCGGAGATATAGGGTTTGGCTACTTTTCTTCGGCGTATGATATTTTCACTCCCTTTTACACAATGGCAATGACGGGTCTGCCCGTTGCCGTCGCAAAACTTACTGCCGAGTATGCCGCCGCGGGTAAATATAACCGTGCCGCCGGACTTTTCAAAGTAAGCAGAAAGATATATTTAGCGGCGGGATGCGCGGTCTTCCTCTTTATGTGTGCCGGAATTTATCCTTTTGTGAAAATCACCGACCCCACGGGAGATACGTTTTACAGCCTTGCCGCCTGCTTTCCGTCTGTTATTTTCTGCTTTGTTATGTCAGCTTACCGCGGGTACTATGAGGGTATGCGCAATATGTATCCTACCGCTTTTTCGGAACTCGCGGAAGCGCTGTGCAAGCTGATTTTGGGGCTCGGCTTCGCGTATACTGCCATTAAAATCACCGGCAGCACCGTAATAGCCGCGGCGGCGGCGATATCGGGTATAACGGTCGGAACTGCGGCGGCGTTTCTTGTGCTTGTGGTTTATCACGCGAAAGAAAATAAGCTCAAAGCATCTGATGAGAGCAAATTGAGCAGAAAAACGGTCATCTCCTTTTTTGCGGTCGCGGTACCTGTCGCGTTTGCCTCGCTTTCGGTCAATATTCCGGTTATTGCCGACGCTGTAACGGTTAAGTGGCAGCTCAACGGTCTGTCAGCACAGCTGTCTGATGCTTTGAAAAATTTGTTTCCGGCTTCCTTTGCTGAATTTCTCAACACCTCACAAAGCTATGATACGGGAGATATTTCCGTATGGCTGTACGGAATAAGAGGAAAAGCGTATACTCTTTACAATCTGATTCCGGCCTTTGTGTCTGTGCTTGCGGTAAGCGCTGTGCCGGCAATAGCCTCGGATAACGCTTCAGGCGGCGTTTCGGCGGCTAAAGGCAGCGTTGAGACAGTGCTGAAATGGTCGGCTTTAATCTCATTGCCTGCCGGTATCGGATTTATTGCCGCTGGCGAACCTGTAATGGAGCTTTTGTACGATACCGATGCATCCGGTGAAATCGGAGGAGTTTTGCTGCGGATATTCGGCGCCGCAGTGATTTTCTCGGGGATTTCTATTCCGATGACGGGAATCCTTCAGGCGTTCGGCAAACAGAAAAAAGCGCTTTTAATTATCGCCGCAGGAGCTGCCGTTAAATTTATTGTCTCGTTTATTACTGTTTCTCAGCCTGAAATAAATATAGCGGGCGCAGCGATAAGCACCTTGGCCTGCTATGCGTTTATATTCGCCGCGGAATATTATGTTCTCATAAAAACTCTCGGAGCTTTTCCGGATATTATAAAAACATTTATTAAACCTTTGACCGCCGCGTGCTTAAGCGGGGCAGCAGCGTTTCTGATTTTAGCCGCAGGGAAGTCTTCTTTGATTACTGTTTTAGCTATTGCGGTTTCCGCATTGACGTTTTTTTTGGCACTGATTTTGCTTAATTCTTTTGAGGAAAGCGATTTTCTGTCAATGCCGAAGGGCGAAAAAATAATTCAATTTTGTAAAAAGTGTAAAATTATTCGCTGATAAATCGTTTTTTTCACGCAAAAATTTATTTTTTTTGCAGAAAAATCAAGAAATAAACTAAAATGGATTGATTTTTCTTTTAAAGTATGGTAAATATATATAGTACAAGTTTTATGCTTGTACCATAAAGCTTTCAAACGAGCTGATCGTTGAAAAATTTTTTTGGAGGTTCTAAAAAATGAACAAAACAGAATTAGTTGCAGCAATCGCCGAAAAGGCAGGTATTTCCAAGAAAGATGCAGACAAAGCTCTTGCCGCTTTCCTTGAGACCGTTACCGATGAGATGAAGAAGGGCGAGAAGATTCAGCTCGTAGGCTTCGGTACTTTTGAGGTACGTGAGCGCGCTGAGAGAACCGGCATAAATCCGCAGACAAAGCAGACAATAAAAATTGCCGCTTCAAAGAATCCTGTATTCAAGGCCGGCAAAGCTCTTAAGGACGCTGTTTCCAAATAATTTAAAATGTTACGGCGAATAAGCCGCCCATTAAGGGCGGCTTATTTTTTAGAACTGGGAAGTGATTAAATGAGACTTGATAAATACCTTAAGGTTTCACGCATTATTAAACGCCGCACGGTGGCGAATGAAGCGTGCGACGCCGGAAGAGTAACGGTCAACGGAAAGCCGGCGAGAGCTTCTTACGATGTAAAAACCGGAGATATCATAGAAATATCTTTCGGCACGCGAAATTTCAAGGCGGAGGTTTTATCTGTTGCGGAAACCGTAAAAAAGGACGACGCCTCGGGAATGTACCGTATTATTCCGTAAAAATGCTTTTTCATACCGTAATAAACCCGCTCTTTTCCAAATATAGTTAAAATGAGGAGTGGTTTACTGTGGAAGAAAATATTCGCGTCAATCATAATATCATTGTTGAGGACCGTAAGAAAATGACACTTACGGGCGTAAAAGATGTGCTGTCATTCGATGACGAGACGTTTGTTCTTGATACGTCGCTCGGAAAAATGACGGTCAAAGGCTCCGGACTTCATATCATAAATTTTGATACTAAAAGCGGGGATTTTTCGGCAGAGGGGAAGCTGTACGCTCTTGTGTACACCTCGGACGAAAAAAACGGCGGATTTTTATCCCGTATGTTCAGGTGAAATATGTGGGAAATAGACAGCGTTGAACAGCTTTTAGGATTTCTGTATTCCGCATCGCTCGGCGGAATTTTCTGTTTAGGCTATGATATTTTACGGGCGGTAAGAGCCGAGACTTTTTTCAGCAATTTTTGTATATTTGTTCAGGATATTGTTTTTTCTTTCACTGCCGCCATTATTTGTTTTTTGTTTTTGCTCGGAATAACCGGCGGGGAATTGCGCTCTTTTGTTTTTGTCGGACTGATTGCCGGATTTGTTGCAGTCAGGATGACCGTATCAAAAATATTTTTTATGGTATTGAAAAGGACAGTAAAATTTTTTTATACGCTTAAAAAGCTGATTTCGGATTTGTTTTGCCGCTTTTTTTCTTTACTGTTTGCAATTTCGGGAAAGATGAAGTGTAAAATAATTATTTTTTTCAAAAAATTTTCAAAAGATGCAAAAAAAGCTTGAAAAATAAGTGAAGAATGTTGTATACTTAAGCGATAGAAGAGTTATGGATACAGTCGGCTTTTTTCCGGAGAGCGCAATATGAAAAAGAAGAACAGAAAAAATAAAAGCATTTTGTTAAGATTAGCAGTGCTCGGTGTTTTTGCGTATATGATATTTACGCTTGCGGGATTGTGGAGCACGTTAAACGAAAGCCGGACCCGGCTTTCCGAATATGAGGAGCAGTACGCTGAAAGTCAAAACGATATTGACGAGCTTAAAGCAATGCTTGAAGAGGGCTCGGAATATAAAATTATTGAAAAAGCGGCAAGAGAGAGACTTGGATATGTCTATCCGGACGAGCAGGTCTTTATCGATATATCAGGAAATTGAATTTTATTTGAGGAGGACAAAAAGCTTTTATGGAGCTTACAGTGGGACAGATTGTTGAAGGTAAAATTACCGGCATAACCAATTTCGGAGTATTTGCGGATTTGGGTGAAGGAAAATCCGGAATGGTACATATTTCCGAAGTGGCGCGCACCTATGTCAGCGATATTAAAGAATTCGTTAAGGTGGGCGATGTGCTTAAAATGAAAGTGCTCAACGTCGGGGAGGACGGTAAAATCAGCCTCAGTATAAAACGGGCACTCGAACCGGAAAAAACGTCTGCTCCAAAAGAACGCGGTGAACGCCGCACCTTCCAGCAGCCGAAGATAGACGGCTCTTACACTTGGACACCTAAAAAAGCCGAACCGCAGAGCTTTGAAGAAATGATGAACCGCTTCAAGCAGACCAGTGAGGAAAAGTTTTCAGATCTTAAGCGCAAAAATCCCGAAGCAAGGCGTACAAAGCGCGGCGCGGCAAAATAATAAGAAAAAACAGGCGGATTTTGCCGTAAGGCGATTTCTGCCTTTTGATTTACGGAGAAAAATATGATAAATGAAATTTCTGTGCATAAAATTACCGAGAAAGTAAGTGAGCTTTGCATCAAAGCAAATAAGCAGCTTCCCTGTGATATTAAAGAGAGGATAAAATCGGCGGAGGAGTCGGAAACCTCCGCGACCGCATGCAGTGTGCTCGGTGATCTTACGACGAATATCGCGGCAGCCGAAAAATATGACCTTCCGGTTTGTCAGGACACCGGAATGGCGGTGGTTTTTCTTGAAATAGGACAAGATGTCCATTTTACAGACGGTTTATTGTATGACGCAGTAAACGAGGGCGTAAGACTGGGATATGAAAAAGGCCTTTTGAGAAAATCAGTGGTAGGCGACCCGTTAAGACGCGTAAATACCGGTGACAATACACCTGCTGTGATACATACTTTTATTACCGACGGTGATTCCGTGAAAATAACCGTGGCGCCTAAGGGCTTCGGAAGCGAAAATATGAGCGGAACAAAAATGCTTACTCCGTTTGACAGCAGAGACGGAGTAGTAAACGCCGTGCTTGATATAGTTAAAAAAGCCTCCAATAATCCATGTCCGCCGATGGTGGTGGGAGTAGGCATCGGGGGAGATTTTGAGCAGTGCGCGCTGCTTTCAAAGCTCGCTTTGTGCCGCAACACAGAGGAGCGCAATCCCGACAGGTATTACAGAGAGCTTGAGGACGAGCTGCTTGAGAAAATAAATCTGCTTGATATAGGGCCTCAGGGCTTCGGCGGCAAGACAACCGCCCTTGCGGTTAATATAGAGACGGCGCCGACGCATATTGCCGGTTTGCCTGTTGCTGTCAATATAGGCTGCCATGTGACAAGGCACGCGACAGCGGAGGTCAGATAATGGAAAAAATAAAACTCGCGGCTCCCTGTCTTTTCGGAATTGAGAGTATCGCGGCTGACGAATTTCGGCGTATGGGCTTTGAGGATGCCGTGGCTGAAAACGGCAGGGTAAGGCTGTCCGGCAGCTTTAATATGCTTGCCCGCGCTAATATCTGTTCCCGCTTCGCCGAAAGGATTCTTATAAATTTGGGCGAATTCAGCGCCGTTACCTTTACCGAGCTGTTCGACGGTGTAAGGGCGCTTCCCTGGGAAAATTATATCGGCAGAGATGACGCTTTCCCGGTAAACGGCTGGAGCATTTCATCTCAGCTTTTCAGCATTCCCGACTGCCAGTCGATAATTAAGAAGGCTATAGTGGAGCGCCTTAAAACAAAATATCATCTTTCCCGCTTTTCGGAGACCGGCGCGGAATACAGGGTCAGATTTTCGATACACAAAAATAATGTGACTATGATGATTGACACGTCGGGCGAGGGACTGCATAAGCGCGGGTACAGGCGCAATTCCAACAGCGCTCCCATTAAGGAAACCCTTGCCGCCGCTATGTGCGCTTTAGCGAGAATATATCCTGACACGCAGATGTATGACCCGTTCTGCGGCAGCGGCACCCTGCTTATAGAGTCGGCGCTTATGGCTGCGAATATCGCGCCCGGCTTAAGGCGCTTTTTTGCCGCAGAGCGCTTCGGGTTTATACCCGAAAGTGTCTGGCGGGAGGAAAGAACAAGGGCACAGGATTTGATACTGCATAATGTTGATTTCAGGGCGCACGGCTCTGATATTGATAAAGCCGCGGCGGAGCTCACTCTTGAAAACGCGCGCAGGGCAGGAGTGTTAAAATACGTTTCGGCAAAGGCAGGGGATATACATAATTTTTCCCTGCCGGAGGAGCGCTGCCTTACGGTTACAAACCCGCCGTACGGAGAACGGCTTCTGGATGTTAAGGCGGCGGAAGAGCTTTATGCCGTTATGGGAAACAGATTCAATCCGGGATACGGCAGAAAATACTTTATAATAAGCCCTGACGATGAATTTGAGCGCTTTTTCGGAAGAACGGCGGATAAACGCCGTAAATTATATAACGGCATGCTTAAGTGCCAGTTGTATATGTATTTTAAAAATAATAATTGAAAATGAGGTGTTTGACATGGAAAATGAGATAGACCGGCTTGATGCTAATTTCGCGGTGAAAGCGTCAATAGAAAAAGACGGAATGAGCTTTTTCAGCGTCGATGAAAAGCCGTTTTCGGTATACGGCGTGTTTAAGGAAGGCGGCTGCTACAGGCGTATTCCCGAAAGTGATGCAAAACTTATAAGCATGGCGGTTCTGAGTCTCAGTAAAAATTCGGCTGGCGGCAGAGTCAGGTTTAAAACGGACAGTGAGCATATTTCAGTGATTGTTAAAATGAGCAGCGTGGGCAAAATGCCGCATTTTGCCTTGACAGGCTCCGCCGGACTTGACGCTTTTGCGGAATGTGAAGGCAGGGAGCAGTATTCCGGAACCTTTATCCCTCCGTACGGCATAACCGACGGTTTTGAGGGCACCGTAGGATTTTCCGGCAGGAAAATGCGAGCAATTACAATTTTTTTACCGACTTACAGCACGGTTTCTGAATTGTATATAGGAGTCGACGCCGGCAGTCGTTTGGAAAAGTCTGCCGCGTATAAGATTTCCTCTCCGGTGGTTTACTACGGTTCTTCAATTACGCAGGGAGCCTGTTCGTCAAGACCCGGCAACACATATCAAGGTATAATTTCACGCAGGCTCGGCTGCGATTTTATAAATCTGGGATTTTCGGGGAACGCGAAAGGCGAGCCGCTGATGGCGGAATATATTGCAGGACTTGATATGTCGGCGTTTGTTTACGATTACGACCATAACGCGCCGTCTGCCGAGCATCTTGAAAAGACGCACAGTCAGATGTTTAAAATTATCAGGCGGGCGCATCCCGGCATTCCGGTTATTATTCTGCCGCGACCGAAATATTATCTTACGGCTGATGAAAAACGGCGCTTTGAAATCATAAAAGCAACTTATGACAGCGCCGTCGCTTCGGGAGACGAAAACGTTTACTTTATTGACGGAAGAACCCTTATGGCTGACGCGGCAGATAACGGAACGGTCGACAACTGTCATCCGAACGACTGGGGCTTTGCCTGTATGGCTAAGGCTGTCGGAGATATTTTGGAAAAAGCTTTGCCCGGAAATTAAAGTGATTGTCAGGGATTTTTTTGAAGGAAGAATAATTCTAATATTCCTATTGACAAAATCGGATTTTAGTAATATTATATTTATATAATCTTCAGGGCGAGGTGTAATTCCTCACCGGCGGTACAGCCCGCGAGCCATTTTGGTTGATTTGGTGAAATTCCAAAGCCGACGGTTAAAGTCCGGATGAAAGAAGAATGTTATAGAGATATTGCATTTTTGCGCCCTCACATTGTGCGGGCGCTTTCTTTTTTTAGCCCCTGAAAAAAGAAAGGAAAATGTATCATGAAAATTAAAATGAACATCAGAGCGGTAACCTTTATTGCCGTAATGTCGGCACTCTCAACAGTGCTTTATCTTGTTCTTCCGGAAATTCCGATAGTGCCGGGGATTGATTATCTGAAAATTGATTTTTCGGATATTCCTGCGATAATAGCGGGTGTTACATTCGGACCATTGAGCGGCGTGTGCGTTGAAGTGGTGAAAAACGCTCTTCACCTTTTCAGAAGCACTACACTCGGGGTAGGGGAAGTCATAAACGTCGGCGTCGGTGCAGCTATAATTGTCGCGCTGTATCTTTTCTCACGCTTGTTCTCAAAATTACTTAAAAAGAACGGAATGTCCGCTCCTGTTTATTATTTGGCAAGCATTGGGGCGATCGCGGCGGCGATACTCGCGGGCTGGATTCTGAACGCCGTACTCACTCCGCTTTATTTTTCCGTTATGGGTATCCCCACCACGTCCGCAGCGGTTCTTGCCGGAGTATGGGGCTCGACTTTGCTTAACGCGGTAAAGGCGGCATTCAATCTTCTGCCGTTTTTCCCGGTTTATTACGCGCTTAATAAAGCCTTTGCAAAAATTTACAGTTGACAAATTCAATTTATGTGTTAGAATAATTTAAGAATTGAATATATCCTTATCAAGAGCGGCGGAGGGAACCGGCCCTGTGATGCCCGGCAACCTGATTTTATATCAAGGTGCCAATTCCGGCGGATTATCCGAAAGATGAGGCTTTTATACCGCTTCGTTTCGGAGCGGTTTTTTTCTTGGCTTTTCGGTAAAAAAACGGAGGAATTTTAATGTCAAAAATGCTTTTTACATCTGAATCGGTGACGGAGGGTCATCCCGATAAGGTATGCGACCGCATATCGGACGCGATACTCGACGAGATAATAAGGAATGACCCGCAAGCGCGTGTCGCCTGCGAGACTTTCTGCACAACAGGAAGCATAACGGTTATGGGTGAGATTACGACGGAATGTTATGTCGATATTCCGCAGATAGCGCGCGATGTCGTGTGTGAAATCGGATATAACTGTCCTGAAGCGGGCTTTGACGGCAATACCTGTGCTGTTATGACCGCGATAGACAAGCAGTCGCCGGATATTGCGCTCGGTGTTGATAATTCTCTTGAATATAAGGACGGCGAAAATGACCCTTATAACCTTAACGGCGCTGGGGACCAGGGGATGATGTTCGGGTACGCCTGCGATGAGACTCCGGAGCTTATGCCGCTTTCGATTTCACTTGCTCATAAAATGGCGCGCAGACTGACAGAGGTCAGGAAAAGCGGTGAGCTTGATTATTTAAGACCTGACGGAAAAACTCAGGTGACTGTCGAATATGACGACGGTAAGCCGTCAAGGATAGACGCGGTGGTAGTTTCTTCGCAGCACAGCGCCGATGTGGAGCTGTCGAAGCTGCGCGCGGATATTCTCGAAAAGGTTATAAAGCCTACCGTTCCGTCAGAGCTTTTTGACGGAAACACAAAGGTTTACATAAATCCGACGGGAAGGTTTGTAGTAGGCGGTCCGCAGGGCGATACGGGACTTACCGGCAGAAAGATAATAGTTGACACGTACGGCGGTTTTGCCCGTCACGGCGGCGGCGCCTTTTCCGGAAAAGACCCGACAAAGGTGGACAGGAGCGCGGCTTACGCGGCAAGATATATCGCGAAAAACATTGTTGCCGCAGGCATTGCCTCAAAATGCGAGGTTCAGCTCGCTTACGCGATAGGAGTTGCCCACCCTGTCTCGGTAATGGTTGACACATTCGGCACCGGCGTTTGCGATGATGAAAAAATCGCCGAAGCGGTTAAAAAGGTGTTTGATTTAAGACCGGCGGCGATAATCGACACGCTCAAGCTCCGCCGTCCGATTTACCAAGAGCTTTCGGCATACGGGCATATGGGAAGAACCGATCTTGATGTTGAGTGGGAAAAAACCGACCGCACAGAGGAGCTCAAAAAAGCGCTCGGCAATTAAAAAAATACTTGACAAACCGTAAAAATGCGTTATAATAGTATTTACAATGAAGCAGTACGTTAATCGTCCTCACCTTTCGGGTCACGTCCTTAAAGGTCAATAAGAATGCAGAGTTATCTCGGTATTTTTATGCGCGGGCGTATTGGCGTCCGCGCTTTTTGATTTGCCTTACGGCTAATCTGGCTGCAAAAGGATTTTTTGGAGGTGCATCAATATCAGCAGTAAAGAGCTTTCCGTAAACGAAAACATTAAATTCAAGGAAGTACGCACGATCGGGTCTGACGGTTCTCAGCTCGGTATAATGCCGATCGCAAAGGCACTGGAGGCGGCGTATGCGGCAGACCTCGATTTGGTTTGCATTTCGCCTAACGCGCAGCCGCCGGTATGCAAGATAATGGATTACGGCAAATACCGCTTTGAGCAGGCAAAACGCGAAAAGGAAGCCAAAAAGAATCAGAAGACAGTGGAGATCAAGGAAATCAGACTGGGTCTCAGCATCGATGTGCATGACTTTGAAACAAAAGGCAGGCACGCAATGCGTTTTCTCGATGAAGGAAACAAGGTCAAGGTTTCAATCCGTTTCAGGGGAAGAGAGCTTGGTCATCCGGAAATCGGACTTGATACAATGAAGCGTTTTGCGGAATACTGCGCAGAGCATTGCGCGGTTGAGAAACCTGCTAAAATGGAAGGCAGAAACATGATAATGTTTTTAGCTCCGAAAACCAATAAATAATTGCAGTTGAATTTTATCAGGAGGGACTTATAATGCCTAAGATCAAAACACACAGCGGCGCGAAAAAGCGCTTTAAGCTGACCAAAAACGGAATGGTAAAGCGTGCTCACGCTTTCAAGTCGCACATTCTCAACAAGAAAACAACAAAACGCAAGAGAAATCTTCGTAAAACCGTTACCGCAGACGTAACAAATGTAGCGAAGATAAAAAAAATGATTCCTTATAAATAAGGTCAGCTTGAAAGTGGAGGTTAACAGATATGGCACGTGTTAAAGGTGCGTTGGCAACACGCAAAAGAAGAAAAAAGATTTTAAAGCTCGCTAAGGGCTATTTCGGCGCAAAGTCCAAGCTTTTTAAAACCGCGAAAGAAGCCGTAATGAAATCCGGCAATTACGCTTATATCGGACGCAGACAGAAAAAACGCGATTTCCGTCGCCTTTGGATTACCCGTATTTCGGCTGCCTGCAAGATGAACGGTATGAATTATTCAACATTCATCAACGGTCTTAACAAAGCCGGTATAACTATCAACCGTAAAATGCTTGCCGACCTTGCGGTAAATGACGCCGCAGGCTTTACAACTCTTGTAAAAGCCGCTCAAAAGGCTCTCGAAAAGTAATTTTTCGCCCGGGGTTAATTCTCGGGCGAATTTTATTTATTTTTACGGAGGGGTGAAATTATGCCTGATTTCAAAGAAATAAGAAGCAGGGATAATTCACTTATCAAGCTTGTTTCCAGATTGCAGAGCTCGTCTTCCGCGAGGAGGGAGAACGGTCTTTTTGTGCTCGAAGGCTTAAGGCTTTGTTCGGACGCCTTTCTTAACGGAATCCGGTTTGATAAGTTAATTGTCTCCTTTTCGGCTGCCGGAAAATATAATAATGAAATATCCGGATTTTTATCAAAAACCGGCGAATGTATTAAAGTGCCGGATAATTTGTTCGAAAAGATAAGCGATACAAAAAGCCCGCAGGGAATAATCGCTCTCTGCCGCATACCGGAACATAACGCGCGCGGGATTTCTTCTGCGGGCAGATATGTTGCGCTTGAAAATATTTCGGATCCTTCTAATTTCGGCGCCGTGGCGCGTACCGCGGAGGCTCTCGGTGCGGACGGACTGATAGTATCCTCTGACGGCTGCGACCCTTACTCACCAAAGGTTCTGCGCTCATCTATGGGAACGGTGCTCAGGCTTCCGGTTTTTGTTGCTGAAGATTTTGAGCTTCTCCTCAAATCTTCAGGACTGAAAACTTACGCCTGTGTTGTGGACAGCTCCGCCGAAAGCATTACTGTGCAGAAATTTTCTGACGGCTGCGCGGTTCTTATCGGGAACGAGGCAAACGGACTCACCGAAAAAACCGTCATGACGGCATACAGGCGTGTCACAATTCCCATGAAAGGAAAGGCTGAATCGTTGAACGCAGCAGCAGCTGCGGCGATCGCCGTATGGGAAATGATGAAATGACAGAATATATGATTTGGCTTCAGGCGGTTATGGGTGCCGGAAGCATCAGAGCGGTGAAGGCTCTTGAGCATTTCGGCAGCGCCGAGGCGGTTTATGCGGCAGATATAACAGAAAGGTCAAAATCGGGTATTTTTACGCAGGCAGAGCTTAACCGTATGAGAAAATACAGGCTGAGTTCGGCAAAGGAAGTCATAGCCGACTGTCACAGCTACCGCACCGAAATAATCACTTTGGGCGACAAGCGTTATCCGGAATGTCTTTCTTCAACGGAAAATCCGCCGCTTGTACTTTATGTGAACGGTGCTTTTCCTGATTTTGACAGTACACCGGCGGTTTGTATCGTAGGGCCGAGAAAGGTAAGCGACTACGGAAAGAAAGCCGCCTATTCGCTTGGTATGCGTCTCTCTGCGGCGGGAATTACCGTGGTGAGCGGCGGCGCGGTAGGTGCCGATTATTATGCTCACGCAGGTGCGCTGAAAGCCGGAGGAAAAACGGTGCTTGTTATGGCGTGCGGTATCGGCTCGGGATATCTGATAAAAAACGAACCGTTAAGGAAAAGAGTCGAGGAAGTCGGCTGCATTATAAGCGAATACCCGCCCGGAACCAAGGTCACAAGGTTCAGCTTTCCGGTCAGGAACCGCATTATGTCGGCGCTTGCGCTTACTACCGTTGTCGTTGAGGCTCCGGAAAAAAGCGGCGCGCTTATAACGGCAAATCATGCGCTTGAGCAGGGCAGGGAGGTTTTTGTGATACCCGGCTCACCTGATTCGGAGGATTACGCAGGCTCGAACGCTCTTTTGAGGGACGGCGCGCGTCCTTTACTCGACGCATCGGATATTTTTAATGAATATATACCTAAATTCCCGGACAAAATCGATATTGCGAACGCGTATAAAAAGCGTGAAAATACGGCTAAAACCGAAAAAACGGAAAAAATACCTGAAAACGGCAAAAAAATATTGAGTGAAACCCTTTCCAAAGAAGCAAAAATAGTATATAATCATCTGGATAAGCATAAATTTTATCCTGAAGAGATTACCGGCACAGGTCTTGATTCACAGCAGCTCCTTGCGGCGCTTACCGAACTTGAAATTGAGTTACTGATTCACGCGCTTCCGGGCGGCTGCTATGAAAAATGCTGAGTCAAAAAAATTTATCGGAGGAAAAATATGTCCAAGCTTTTGATAGTTGAGTCACCGACAAAGGTTAAGAGTATAAAAAAATATCTCGGCGGCGGATACGAGGTAATGGCCTCTATGGGTCATATACGCGATCTGCCGAAATCCAAGCTCGGTGTTGATATAGATAAGGATTTTAAACCGCAGTATGTCAATATGGCGGACAAGAAGGATCTTATAAAATCGCTTAAAACCGCCGCCGCAAACAGTGACGGCGTCCTGCTCGCGACCGACCCCGACCGTGAGGGAGAGGCGATTTCGTGGCATCTGGCGCAGATACTGGCGCTTGATTTGAATGAGGAAAACAGGGTGGCGTTCAATGAGATTACCGAAACCGGCGTAAAATCGGGCATAGCCGCGCCGCATAAAATAAATCTTGATTTGGTTGACGCTCAGCAGGCAAGACGTGTGCTTGACAGAATAGTCGGATATAAATTAAGCCCGTTTTTATGGAAAAAGGTAAAAAGCGGACTATCCGCCGGCCGTGTTCAGACTGTCGCCCTGCGTCTTATTGTAGAGCGTGAGCGTGAAATTGAAAAATTTAATTCAGAAGAATACTGGTCGGTAGACGCCAAGCTGATGGCAGGACGTAAAACCTTTACCGCCAAGCTGTACGGCTTTGCTGACGGCAGAAAAATAGATATAATCCCGAACGGTGAAGAGGCTGAAAAAATTGTCGGAGCGCTTGAAGGTGCGGTTTATGCCGTTTCGGAGCTCAAAAAAGGCACACGCAAAAAGCAGCCCGCTCCTCCGTTTATTACTTCTACCTTGCAGCAGGAGGCCTCGAGAAAGCTCGGCTTTACCGGTCAGCGCACTATGCGTATCGCTCAGCAGCTTTACGAGGGTGTTGATATCAAGGGCACGGGCACTACCGGTCTTATAACATATATGAGAACCGACTCCCTGCGTATTTCCGAAGAGGCGAGAGCTGCCGCAAACGCTTATATCGCGGAAAAATACGGCAAAAGCTACCTGCCTGAAAAGCCGAGATATTTTAAAACAAAAAGCGGCGCGCAGGACGCCCACGAGGCTATCAGACCTACATCGGTCGCACTTGCTCCGGAAGCCGTAAAGGATTCGCTTACCGCTGAACAGTATAAGCTGTATAAGCTCATATGGGAGCGCTTTATAGCGTCGCTTATGGCGGTATGTGTTCAGAATACGGTAAATGCAGATATTACCGCGGGGGATTATCTTTTCAAGGCAAGCGGGTATTCGGTTAAGTTTGACGGCTTCACCGTTCTTTACGAAGAGGGAAAGGACGAGGAGTCGGACGAGGGAGCAAGCCTGCCCGAAATGTCCGAGGGCGATGTACTTAAGCTCAAGGAGCTTACTCCTAATCAGCATTTCACGCAGCCGCCCGCGAGATATACCGAGCCTACTCTCATTAAGGCGCTTGATGAATACGGTATCGGAAGACCGTCTACCTATGCACCGATACTCTCCAATATAATGAACAGGGATTATATTGAGCGGGAGAAGAAATCGCTTAAACCTACAAATCTCGGTACGGTTGTTTCAGACCTTATGGTTGAGTATTTTGATAAAATAGTCGATGTAAAATTTACCGCATCGCTTGAGGAACAGCTCGATGAGATAGAAGCCGGAAAAAGAGGCTGGATAGATACAATAAAAGCGTTTTACAAGGATTTTGAAAAGCTGTACGACAAAGCGGAAAGCTCGCTTGAGGGCAAGAGAGTAAAGGTTCCTGTTGAGGAAACCGATATAGTCTGCGAAAAATGCGGCAGAAAAATGGTTATAAAATCGGGAAGGTTCGGAAAATTCCTCGCATGTCCGGGATATCCGGAATGCAAGAACACCAAACCGATGCCCGAGGACGAGGTCAAGCAGCCCTGTCCCAAATGCGGGGCAAAGCTCGTTAAAAAGACGTCAAAAAAAGGCAAAAAGTTTTACGGCTGCTCTAATTACCCGCAGTGTGATTTTGCTGCTCCCGGCATTCCTACCGGTGAGACCTGCCCGGAATGCGGAAGCTATATTATAAGCGGATTAAGGGGCAGAAAATACTGTATGAATTCCGATTGTCCCACAAGAGCCAAAAAGACGTCAAAGAAAACCGGAGATAAATAATATGAACAAAATCACCGTTGTAGGCGGCGGTCTCGCCGGCTGCGAGGCGGCATGGCAGACGGCTAACCGAGGCATTTATACCGAGATAATCGAAATGAAGCCCGGGAAAAAGACTCCGGCGCACAAAAGCGATCTCCTCGCTGAGCTTGTATGCTCAAATTCGCTTAAAGCTGCAAGGATTGACTCTGCCGCCGGTCTTTTAAAGGAAGAAATGCGGCGGTTTAGCTCGCTCTGTCTTTTTGCGGCTGATAAATGCTCTGTGGCGGCGGGCGGCGCGCTTGCAGTTGACCGTGATGCTTTTTCGGGTATTATTACCGAGAAAATTAAAAATCACCCTCTTATTAAGGTTACAGAGGGCGTTGTAACAGAAATACCGCGCGGCGGAGTATGCGTTATCGCCACCGGTCCGCTTACCGATACCGCCCTCGCCGACAGCATAGCGGAGCTGTGTGACGGCGGAAATTTAAGCTTTTATGACGCGGCGGCGCCTATTGTTACCGCCGAGAGTATTGATATGGAAAAAGCCTTCTACGCTTCGCGCTACGGCAGGGGAACAGACGATTATATTAACTGCCCGATGAATAAAGAGGAATATACGGCGTTTTACAACGAGCTTGTCAGTGCCGAGACCGCTCCGCTTCATAAGTTTGACAGGAATATTACGGTTTATGAGGGTTGTATGCCGGTTGAGGTTCTCGCCAAACGCGGTGAGGATTCAATACGTTTCGGTCCCTTAAAGCCTGTGGGACTTAAAGACCCGAGAACCGGTCACAGACCGTGGGCGGCGGTGCAGTTAAGGCGTGAAAACGCGGCGGCAACCCTTTTTAATCTTGTCGGATTTCAGACTAATCTTAAATTTCCGGAGCAGAAAAGGGTATTTTCAATGATACCCGGTCTTGAACATGCCGAATTTGTGAGATACGGCGTAATGCACCGTAATACATTTATAAATTCTCCGAAGCTGCTCGGGCGTGATTTATCACTGAAAAGCGATGAAAACGTATTCTTTGCCGGTCAGCTTTCGGGTGTCGAAGGATATATGGAATCGGCTGCAAGCGGCATAATAGCTGGCATAAACGCCGCGGCAAGGCTTAGCGGCGCAGACCCGCTTATATTGCCTGGATATACTATGACGGGAGCTTTGCTTTCTTATATAACTAATCCGTCGGTTGAGGATTTTCAGCCGATGGGAGCAAATTTCGGGATACTGCCGCCGCTTGATACCCATATACGGGACAAGCGTGAACGCTATTCGGCGCTTTCAGCGAGATCGCTTGAATGGTTTGATTCGCACGGATACGCTTAAAGAAGATAATAATTATTTTAACGGGGGACATAAAAATGCGTGTTGTTGTAGACGCGTTCGGCGGAGACAATGCTCCGCTCGAGATAATAAAAGGTGCATCAGATGCATCGATTGAATACGGCACTGAAATAACTCTTACCGGAAACGAAGAAAAAATCAGACAGATTATTTCCGATAACGGACTTAAATTTCACGGTGAGCTAAAAATAGTTCACACCGACGATATAATCTCAATGCACGATGACCCTACCTCGCTTATGAAAGCACATTCTGAAAGCTCAATGGCTTTAGCGTTTAAAGAGCTTGCGGAGGACAGAGCTGACGCGTTTGTCTCGGCCGGCTCCACCGGCGCGCTTGTTGTGGGCGGAACGCTTATGATAAAACGCATCAAGGGAATAAAGCGTCCGGCGCTTGCCGGTATGATTCCGTCGCCTAACGGTCATTATATGCTTATGGATATGGGAGCAAACGCCGAGTGCAAGCCGGAGATGCTCTGCCAGTTTGGAATAATGGCAAGCGTTTATCTTGAAAATGTTGAGGGCAGGAAAAACCCGTCGATCGGGCTTCTTAATATCGGAACAGAAGACTCAAAGGGCGGTGAGCTTCAGAAAGCGGCATACGCCCTGATGAAGGAATCTCCTATAAACTTCGCCGGCAACATTGAGTCAAGGGAAATGCCGAAAGGCGTGTGTGACGCTGTTATTACCGACGGCTTTACCGGAAATATTGCCTTAAAGCTCATTGAAGGTTCAGCGGCCACTCTTTTCGGACTTATTAAATCCGCGCTTTATAAAAATCTTAAAAATAAGCTGGCGGCTCTTGTTGTAAAGAATGATCTTAAAGCCGTAAAGAAGATAATGGATAGCACAGAGGTCGGCGGAGCGCCGCTTTTGGGTGTTAGAAAAACCGTTATCAAGGCTCACGGGAGCTCTGACGCCAAGGCGCTTAAAAACGCGGTGCGTCAGGCGGTTAGGTTTACCGAGACCGGCGTAATAGATAAAATATCAGCTTCCGTAGAAGCGTTGACGGCAAAGGAAAAGGAAAATGGAAACTCTTGAACAAAGACTCGGATATAATTTTAAAAACATAAATCTTCTGAAAAACTCGCTTACGCATTCGTCTTATGCCAACGAGGTCAGAACCGGTTTTTCCTCAAACGAAAGACTGGAATTTTTAGGTGACTCGGTTCTTTCCGTAATAGTATCCGATTATATTTACAAGCATTTTCCCGCTATGCCCGAAGGTGAGCTTACAAAGCTGAGAGCATCACTTGTATGCGAAAAATCGCTTTGCGCGTTTTCAAGGGAAATAGGCCTCGGAGAGTTTTTAAAGCTCGGAAAGGGCGAGGAGCATAACGGCGGGAGAGAACGCCCGTCTATTCTTGCCGACGCATTTGAGGCTGTGCTTGCCGCCATATATCTTGACGGAGGTATGGAGGCGGCGCGCAAGCATGTTATGCGGTTTGTTCTTCGTGAGCTTAAAAATACCGACGATGAGGTTTTCAAGGACTACAAAACCGCTCTTCAGGAAATAATACAGAGAAATCCCGAGGAGTCCGTGACATATATTCTTACCGGCGAAAGCGGACCTGATCACGATAAGGTGTTCACGGTTGAGGTACACCTTAATTCAAACGTTATAGGGACCGGTACTGGAAAGAGCAAAAAGCAGGCTGAGCAGATGGCGGCAAAGCAGGCGCTGATACTTATGGGTGCGGCGATATGAGCCTTAAACACTCCAATATTTCGATTTTTGTACCGCATATCGGCTGTCCTAACAAATGCAGCTTCTGCGACCAGAGGTATATCACCGGCGCCCGCAAGGCGCCGCGTGGCTCTGATGTGGCGAAAGCGGTAAAAACCGCTGTTAAAAGCAAAAATTTTGACAGTGGAACGGCTGAAATCGCCTTTTTCGGAGGCAGCTTTACTGCGATAAACCGGAATTATATGACCGATCTGTTGGATGTCGCGTCTGGCTTTGTTGAAAACGGTACCGTAAAGGGCATAAGAATATCAACGAGACCTGACGCTGTTGACAGGGAAATTCTTGAACTGCTCAAAAGTCGCCATGTTACTTCCATCGAACTCGGCGCACAGAGCATGAGCGATCGTGTGCTTAAAATGAATAACAGAGGTCATACGTCCGCAGATGTGGTAAAGGCTTCTGAGCTTATACGTGAATACGGCTTTGAGCTTGGACTTCAGATGATGACCGGACTGTACGGTGACAGCGATTCTTCGGCGGTGAAAACAGCCGAAAAGCTGATTGCCTTAAAACCTGATACGGTACGCATTTATCCGACGATAGTGCTTAAAGATACCGATCTTGCCGCTCTTTACGCCGATAAAATTTACAAGCCGCAAACGCTTGACGCTGCGGTTACACTCGCGGTCAAACTGTATAAAATGTTTACTGAAAACGGAATAAGAGTAATAAGGCTGGGACTTCATTCGATAGAGGAAAAAGCGTATATTGCGGGACCGTGGCACCCAGCCTTCAGCGAGCTGTGCCAGTCACAGATTATGCTTACGGGTGTTCTGCCGCAGTTTACGGAAAAAGGGAAATATATTATAAAGGTAAACGGTAGCGCCGTTTCAAAAATGACAGGACAGTCAAGGAAAAACATTATTTTCCTCGCCTCAAAAGGCTTCGACTGCCGTGTTGTGCCTGACAGCAGTCTGTCGGGTCTTGAATTTCGCATTGAAAAGGAAGTGCAGTAAATGCTGTTAAGCTCTATACAGATACAGGGCTTTAAATCTTTTGCGGATAAAACCGTTCTTAAATTCGGCAAGGGAATTACCGCTGTTGTCGGGCCTAACGGCAGCGGCAAAAGCAACATATCGGACGCGGTTCGCTGGGTGCTCGGTGAGCAGTCTACCAAAAGTCTACGAGGTCAGTCGATGGAGGACGTGATCTTCGGCGGAACCGAAACGCGCCGTCCCCACGGTTACTGCGAGGTTACGCTTAATATAGACAATACCGACCGCACGCTTAATTTTGATAATGACAGTGTCGCCGTGACAAGGCGCTATTACCGCTCGCACGAAAGCGAATACGCCATTAACGGTGTTTCGGTGAGACTGAAGGATATACATGAGCTGTTTATGGATACCGGACTCGGAAGAGACGGTTATTCGATGATAGGTCAGGGTAAGATTGATAATATCATAAGCTCAAAATCCGGCGAGCGCAGGGATATTTTCGAGGAAGCGGCGGGAATATCAAAATACCGTTACAGAAAGCTCGAGGCGGAAAAGAAGCTGACGGCGGCAGAGGATAATCTCCTGCGTCTTCATGATATTATGGACGAGCTTGAATCACGTGTCGGCCCTCTTGCCGAGCAGAGCAAAAAAGCGCAGAAATTTCTCGAGCTGTCAGAAAACAAAAAGAAACTTGAGATAGGGCTTTGGATTCATACGCTTGACAATTCCAAGGAGGCGCTGCGCGCGCAGGAAAGCAAGATTGCGGCGGCTCAGCTCGCTTACCGTGAAATAGATGAGGCTTTGTCCGATTTTGACCGCCGCGCCGAGGAAAATACAGCGTATTTCGCTCGTCTTACATCGGAAATAGAGGGAGAAAGACTTAATATTTCAAATTACAATGAGGAAATAGTCAAAAACGAAAGCTATATCACGGTTATAAATAACGATATTGAGCATAATAAAGAACAAATCGCACGTCTTGCCGACGAGACAGCGCAGCTCGGTAAATCAGACGAGGACGCGGCGGCGGAAATATCGGAGAGAGAGGCCAAAGCCGCCGAAGAGATCAACGAAAAAAAGCAGATAGAGGAAAAGCTCTCAGCTTTAGAGCAAAAGCTGTCCGAGCTTCTTTCCGACAGTGAAAATATTTCACGGCAGATTGAGGGAGAGGTTAAGCAGCTTAACGCGCTTGCCTCTGAAAGCGCAGACCTTCGAGTTGAAATGGTAACCGCCCAGACCGCTGCCGATGAGATCACCGAACGTGCCGCTGCCTCTGAAACAAAGCTGAATGAATACAATCTTCAGATAAAAGAGCTTGAAACCGAGCTTGCGGAGACGGACCGAATGCTTACTGAAACGGAAGAAAGCATTACAAGCTGCCGCAATACCATTAAGGGATACGAAATGCGGCTTGAATCCCGTGAGAAAGCCTACGCCGACATCAAGGAGGAGCTTGACGGCTTAAGGCTTGATACGGAAGCTAAAAAGCGCCGTGTTCAGATACTTAAAGAGCTTGAAAACAATATGGAGGGCTTCAGTCATTCTGTCAAGGCTGTTATGTCGCAGGCGGAAACCGGACTGTTAAGAGGTATATGCGGACCGGTCTCAAAGCTGATTACGGTCGAACGTGAGTACAGCATCGCCGTTGAGACGGCGCTTGCCGCGGCGATACAGAATATCGTGACCGAAACCGAGGCGGACGCTAAAAGAGCCATAAATTTCCTGAAAACAAGCAAGGGCGGAAGAGCAACGTTTCTGCCTGTCGCGACAATCAGGCCGAGAGAATTTAAGGAGCAAGGCTTTGAGGCGCTTGCCGGATATGTGGGAATTGCGGACGAGCTGGTAAAAACCGACGATAAATACCGGGATATTATTAAATATCTTCTCGGCGGCGTTATTGTCGCGGAGGAAATTGATTCGGCTGCGGCAATAGCCAAAAAATACGGTTACCGCGTAAAGGTCGTGACACTTGACGGACAGGTAATAAATCCGGGCGGCTCGCTTACAGGCGGTTCGCTTGTAAAAAACGCGGGACTGATAAGCCGTATAAGCAATATTAAAAAGCTGGAAGAAGATGTCAAAAAGCTCGATGAAAAAACAGCCGAAGCGGAGAAACGCCTGTCAGACGCTGAAAACTCACTTGCCTCAGTAAAAGCCGATATAACCGCCGAAAATGCCGTGCTTACTACCGCCAACGAGGATAAAATACGAGCTTTAGCTGAAATAAAAAGAATTACCGATATGAAGACAAGTCTTGAAAAAGCGGTTAAACAGATTGAAGATGAGCGTATTTCAGGCGGGGAAAAGCTGATAAAGCTGCAAGAAGCGGCTGACGCTGCCGCCAAGGCGATAGCCGAGCTTGACGCGCGCAAATCCGCTGTTCAGTCGGGAATTGATAAGATGACAGGCGGAAGAGACAGCCTCAATTCCGACAGAGAGCGTATCGCCGGGGAAATAACGTCGCTCAAGCTTTCAGTTATTGAGAAGCAAAAGGATATAGAAGCGACCATGCTTTCGGTCAATAATATAAAGGAAATGATCGCAGGCAGAGCGGACAGGCAGCGTGAAATCGAAAGGGAGTCCGCTCAGTTTGAGCTTAAAAACAAAGAGCTTGCCGCCAAGACCGAGGAAGCCGCCGCAAAAACCGCCGGACTTAAATTATCGGTTTCAGAGTCTGAAAGCAAAATTGCCGAGCTTATCGAGAAAAGAAACAGTACAGAGAAACTCGGCATAGAGCTAAGGTCGGGCGAGCGCGAGCAGACCGCTCAGCGTGAAAAAATCGGCGGCGAGCTTGCCCGTCTTACCGAACGAAAAGAAGTAATGCTCAAGGAGTACGACGACGTTATACGTCAGCTTTACGATGAATATCAGCTTACGAGAAGCGAAGCGGAAAGCATGGGTATCAGAATAGAAAAGCCGTCTGACGCAAAGCGTGAGCTTGCCGATGTAAAATCAAAAATCCGTTCACTCGGAAACGTAAATGTTTCGGCTATTGAGGAATACAAAGAGGTAAGCGAGCGGTATGAGTTTATGTCGGCACAGATAAACGATGTTGAAACTACCCGCGCCGAGCTTCATAAGCTCATAAATCAGCTGACGCATCAGATGCAGGATATATTTACGGAAGGCTTTGAGAAAATAAACGAGAACTTTTCAAAGACATTTACAGAGCTTTTCGGCGGCGGGAGCGCGAGCCTTACGCTTTCAGAACCCGAAAACGTGCTTGAAAGCGGTATTGACATAAACGTTAAGCTGCCGGGCAAGAACGTACCGAGCCTTGACGGGCTTTCGGGCGGTGAAAAGGCGCTTATCGCTCTTTCCATATACTTCGCGATTATGCGTGTAAACGCTCCTCCGTTCTGCTTCCTTGACGAGGTTGACACGGCGCTTGACGATATTAACGTCGAGCGGTTCGCGGATTATATGAAAAAATCCGATTATTCTACACAGTTCATATGCGTTACGCACCGCAGAGGAACAATGGAAGCGGCGGATATGCTTTACGGCGTCACGATGCAGGAAAAGGGAATCACAAAGCTGCTTGAGCTTAATGTTTCCGAGCTTGAAAAGACGCTTGCCGAAACAAAAGGCGCATAAATTTCTGTAAAGGCGGGAAAGCCATGGGATTATTCAGTAAAATCAAACAGGGTCTTCAGAAAACAAGGGACTCCATTTCAAACGGTGTAAACAGCATATTAAACAGCTTTACAAAAATTGACGAGGAGCTTTTTGAGGAGCTGGAGGAAACTCTGGTCATATCCGATGTCGGGGTTGTAACCGCGGAAGCAATCTGCGGGCAGCTGCGTAAAAAAATCAAGGAGACCGGAATAACCGACCCGTCCCAAATAAAGAGGCTTATGAAGGAAATCATTGCCGAAATGCTCGGAGAGGACGAGGGGCTGAAGCTCGATACAAAGCCGTCTGTTATACTTGTTATCGGTGTAAACGGTGTAGGAAAGACCACGACAATAGGAAAACTGGCTTCACAGCTTAAAGCAGACGGCAAAAAGGTTGTTTTGGGCGCGGCGGACACCTTCAGGGCTGCGGCAATCGACCAGCTCGGAATATGGGCAGAGCGCGCCGGTGTTTCGATGGTGAGAAGCGTTGAGGGAACCGACCCCGCCTCAGTTGTGTTTGATACAATAGCGTCGGCGAAGGCTAAGGGAGCAGACGTCATAATCTGCGATACCGCCGGCAGGCTTCATAACAAAAAGAATCTGATGGACGAGCTTGCTAAAATTTACCGTGTGATAGGCAGGGAGCTTCCGGACGCTTCGGTGGAAACGCTGCTCGTGCTTGACGCGGCAACCGGACAGAACGCGGTTAATCAGGCAAGAGAGTTCAAAAATGTTGCAGATATTACCGGAATTGTCCTGACAAAGCTTGACGGAACCGCAAAAGGCGGTATAATAATAGCAATAAGAAACGAGCTCGGAATACCGGTGAAATTTGTCGGCGTCGGAGAGGGTATAGACGATTTACAGCCTTTTAACGCTGCGGAATTTGCCGATGGGATTTTTGAATGATTTGCCGGATGAACGGAGGAAAAACGATTTGAAAATATTTATCGCGACAAAAAACCACAATAAGCTCAAAGAGCTTGAACGTATTTTAAAGCCGATGGGATTTGAAGTGCTCAGTGAAAATGATTTAAGCGAGCCGCTGCCTGAGGTTGAGGAAACCGGAACGACATATGAGGAAAACGCTCTTTTAAAAGCGCATTCAGGACTTAAAGTAACCGGAATAATGACCGTTGCGGACGACTCGGGACTGAGCGTTGATTATCTTGACGGTGCTCCCGGAGTTTACTCCGCCCGCTATTCGGGCGAGGGAGCTACATATGAAAGCAATAATAATAAGCTGCTTGCGGCACTTGACGGTGTTCCGAAGGAAAAACGCACGGCGGTTTTTGTTTCGGCTATCGCATGCGTGTTTCCCGACGGCAGAGAATTTACGGTAAGAGGGGAATGCCCCGGCTATGTCGCGGACAAATGCAGCGGCACCGGAGGCTTCGGCTATGACCCGCTTTTTGTGTGCGAGGCAGGCTGCTACGCCGAACTGTCACCCGAGGAGAAGGACAGGGTAAGTCACAGGGGAATAGCGCTAAGAAAATTTGAGAAAGAGCTTAAAAAAATAATCGATAACGGAGAAATATGAATGTTGAACAGCAGACAAAGGGCGCAGTTGCGCGCCATGGCGAACAGTCTTGATACTATTTTTCAGGTGGGTAAGTCAGGTGTTACGGAAAACACGGTAAAACAGGCTGATGACGCGCTTGAGGCAAGGGAAATAATTAAAATGAGAACTCTTGAAACCTGTCCGCTTTCATCACGTGACGCCGCCGAGGAGATTGCGGAAAAGACCGGAGCTGATGTTGTGCAGGTAATAGGCACACGTTTTATACTCTACCGTGAGAGCCGCAACAACAAGCAGATTAAACTGGTGAAATAATATGTCTTTTACCGCTCTTTTCGGGGGAACCTTCAATCCTTTGCATATAGGTCACTGTGAAATTCTTTCGGCGCTTGAGAACCGTCCGGAAATTGGCGAGATATGGATCATGCCGACGAGGATACCGCCGCACAAGGTGTTTGACAGGGCCGCAGAAGATTCCGTAAGGATAGAGATGTGCCGTATGGCGGCGGAACGCTGCAAAAAGGCGAGGGTTTCTCTGATTGAATTTGAAAGAACAGGCAAAAGCTATACCTTCGACACCGTAAAGCTTTTAAAGCAGAAATATCCTGAAAGGGATTTTGTTTTTGTATGCGGCGGCGATATGCTCGTCACATTCGACGAATGGTACAGATACAGTGAGCTGATGAAAATGCTGCCGTTTTACGCCTTCAGGCGGACCGATACCGACGATACGCTTTTTGACAGCAAAAAAGCGCAGCTGGAGCGTGAGGGAATGCGTATTACCGTAATGAACGAGCGGATAACGGCGGTTTCATCGACTCTGATACGGAAAGACGTTAACAGTGCGAAGGCGCTTTTGCCGGAATATATATACGATTACATTAAAGCCGGAGGGATTTACGGTGTCTGAAATCAGGACGGATTATGAGGCTCTCAAAATTATTCTGAAGAGCAGACTCAACGAAAAACGTTATTATCATTCACTCTGTGTGGCGGATGAGGCAAAGCGACTTGCCGTCAAATACGGCGGCAACTGGGAAAAAGCCTATCTTGCCGGTCTTTTGCATGATATAACAAAAAACTCGTCAGACGAGGAACACTTGCAAATTTTCAAAGAGTCTGATATAATTTTAAACGATATTGAAAAAAATGCCAAAAAGCTGTGGCACGCCATGTCCGGAGCGGAATACGTCAAACGTGTAATAGGTATAGAAGATGCGGAAATTATTGACGCGATAAGATATCACACAACCGCAAAGGCTGATATGTCGCTGCTCGCGAAAATACTTTATCTTGCTGATTTTACTTCGGCAGACCGTGATTACGAAGATGTGGACGTAATCCGGAAATACGTTGACGAATCGCTTGAAAAGGCATTTGTGTATGCGCTTGAGTATTCGATCACCGACCTTGTAAGTCAGGGGCGAGCCATACACATTGATACGGTGGAAGCATATAATCAGGCTGTATTACAGTAATTCGGAGGAATTTAATTGGAAGCATTTGAAATTTTAAAAATCGCTGCAAACGCGCTCAACGCGAAAAAGGCCAAGGAGCTTAATGCCGTAAAAGTATCTGAAATCACGGTTCTTGCCGAGTATTTCCTTATGTGCACTGCCACATCGTCCACTCATGTGCGCTCACTTGCGGACGAAGTAGAGGAAAAGCTCTCAGAGGCCGGCGTTCAGCCGCATCATATAGAGGGAAGGACTACCGGCTGGATAGTTCTTGACTACGGTTCGGTTATTATTCATGTTTTCAGCCGTGACCAGCGTGAGTTTTATGCGCTTGATAAGATGTGGGGCGACGGGGAACAGGTTAAACTTGATGATATTCTTTCAGAGGCAGAAGGGGATTTAAAATGAAAAGCAACTACGATTATTCCGCCATTGAGAAAAAATGGCAGGATATATGGGACGAAAAACAAACCTTTGCGGCGAAGGACGATTATTCTCTGCCGAAATTTTACGGACTCGTTGAGTTCCCGTATCCGTCGGGTCAGGGTCTTCATGTCGGACATCCGCGTTCATACACCGCTATTGATATTGTATGCCGCAAAAAAAGGCTTCAGGGATATAATGTGCTTTACCCGATGGGGTGGGACGCGTTCGGTCTGCCTACTGAAAACTACGCTATAAAAAATCATATTCACCCCGCGAAGGTTACGGCGGATAATATAAAAAATTTCAAAAGACAGCTTAAATCTCTCGGCTTTTCTTTTGACTGGAGCCGTGAGATAAACACCACCGATCCGTCCTATTACAAATGGACGCAGTGGATTTTCCTGCAGCTTTTCAAAAAAGGACTTGCCTATAAAAAGAAAATGTCGGTAAACTGGTGTACTTCGTGCAAATGCGTGCTTGCTAACGAAGAGGTTGTCAACGGTCTCTGCGAGCGCTGCGGCAGTGAAGTAGTCCACAGGGAAAAGAGCCAGTGGATGCTTAAAATAACCGATTATGCCGAAAAGCTGCTTGACGGACTTAATGATGTCGACTTTATTGAGAGGGTAAAGACGCAGCAGCGCAACTGGATAGGACGTTCCTACGGCACTCAGGTCAAGTTTACCGCCAGCACCGGAGATGAGTTTGAGATCTTTACCACGAGGGCAGACACTCTTTTCGGTGTTACCTATATGGTTATGTCGCCCGAGCATCCGCTTATTGAAAAATGGGCCGATAAAATCGCAAACTATGACGAGGTGCTCGCCTACAAGCAGGAAGCCGCCAAAAAGTCTGATTTCGAGAGAACCGAGCTTGCCAAGGACAAAACCGGAGTGAAGCTCGAGGGCGTTACCGCCGTTAATCCGGTGAACGGTAAGGAAGTTCCGATATTCATTTCGGATTATGTCCTGATTTCATACGGAACGGGAGCTATTATGGCTGTTCCCGCGCACGACGGACGCGACTGGGATTTCGCCAAGAAATTCGGTCTTCCGATTATTGAGGTCGTTTCGGGCGGAGAAGATGTACAGAAGGCGCCGTACACCGATTGCGATACAGGCAAGCTCGTGAATTCCGGCTTTCTTGACGGTCTTTCGGTAGAGGAAGCCAAAAAAGCCATGCAGCAGTGGCTTATCGATAAGGGCATCGGATATGTTAAAACCAATTACAAGCTCCGCGACTGGGTGTTCTCACGCCAGCGCTACTGGGGAGAACCTATACCTATTGTACACTGCGATAAATGCGGCTATGTTCCGCTGCCCGAAAGCGAATTGCCGCTTGTTCTTCCCAATGTCGATTCCTATGAGCCTACCGATAACGGAGAGTCACCGCTTGCTAAAATGACCGACTGGGTAAATACCACTTGTCCGCACTGCGGCGGTCCGGCAAAGCGCGAGACCGATACTATGCCTCAGTGGGCCGGTTCTTCGTGGTATTTTCTGCGCTACTGCGACCCGCATAATGATAAAGAGTTTGCCTCGAAGGAAGCGCTTGAATACTGGTGTCCGGTTGACTGGTACAACGGCGGTATGGAGCATACCACGCTGCATCTTCTTTACAGCCGCTTCTGGCACAAATTCCTTTACGACATAG
Organism: uncultured Clostridia bacterium; assembly: GCA_944376655.1. Classification (GTDB taxonomy): domain Bacteria; phylum Bacillota; class Clostridia; order Oscillospirales; family Acutalibacteraceae; genus UBA737. The sequence continues at coordinate 21,190 of CALWDJ010000003.1, read as the reverse complement.
GCGCTGTTCCGAATCCTGAGCCGTATGCGAAGCGTACTAGCCACGGTATGATTCTGGGTGAAAACGGCGAGAAGATGTCAAAATCACGCGGCAATGTAGTAAACCCGGACGATATAATCCGCGACTACGGCGCAGATACAATGCGTATATACGAAATGTTTATAGGCGATTTTGAAAAAGCAGCGCCTTGGAGCCAGTCATCAATAAAAGGAAGCAAGCGTTTTCTCGAAAAGGTCTGGTCGCTGTCTGATCGCCTGACGGACGGTGACGGATACCGCAGTGAGCTTGAGGCAGACTTCCACCGTACCATTAAAAAGGTCACCTTCGACATTGGGGGACTTAAAATGAATACCGCGATAGCCGCTCTCATGTCTCTGCTTAACAGTATTCAGAATACCGGAAGCATTACAAGGGGAGAATTTAAAACATATCTTATCCTTCTCAATCCTTTTGCACCGCATATGACAGAAGAGCTTTGGCAGCAGGCGGGATTTGACGGGATGCTTAATGAGGCTGAGTGGCCGTCTTATGATGAGGCGAAATGTGCTGACAGTACCGTACAGATTGCGGTGCAGGTAAACGGAAAAATAAAAGCAAGAATTGATATTCCGGCTGATATTTCCGCTGATGACGCTATCGCACAGGCAAAGCAGAATGACGCAGTCGTTTCAGCGATAGGCGGAGGTACTGTTATTAAGGAGCTGTATGTGCCTAAAAAGCTTGTTAATATTGTCGTGAAATAATTTGCGCATTTGTGCAAAATATTTATTGCATATCTGCCGAATTTGTGGTATTATAATCAGTGTTATCTGTAATGTGGAGGTGTAATCTGTGAGTGCAGTTGAAATAATAATCGGAATTGCCGTTATATTGGTCTCTCTTTTCATTATAGCCGTTGTTCTTTTGCAGCAGGGTCACCGTGCCGGTATAAACGGTGCGATATCCGGCGGTGCTGATACTTTTCTTTCAAAGAACAAAGCGAGAACGTTTGACGCCACATTGTCCCGTTGGACAAAGTATATTGCCATTCTTTTCTTTGTTATGTCAATAATCGCAAATGTTATCGCGTTAAGAGGCTGATTAACCGCGGCTTTTTACGGTTAAAGTACGTCTTGACCGATACGGAAAAATAATGTATAATTATTTTTGCGATTTAATTTTAGACCCCTGCTATTTTGCGGAGGGAGGGAATATAAATGAGTCAGGTAAGAATCAAAGAAAATGAATCTCTTGATAACGCGCTTCGCCGCTTTAAAAGGCAGACCGCGAAAGACGGTGTTATTCAGGAGGTCCGCAAGAGAGAGCATTATGAGAAGCCCTCTGTAAAGCGTAAAAAGAAGTCGGAAGCTGCTCGTAAAAGAAAGTTCCGCTGATAATTACTGTTAAAAAGCGGTTTTTAACCGCTTTTTTTCATACTAAGGAGTATTTATGCTTTTAAGACCCAGAATAAAGCTCACAAGAATAACTGATGTAACTTTGAGCCTTTTGGAAAAATACGGGATAAAATCACTTATTCTTGACGTTGACAATACTTTGTCTACACACCACGGTACTGTTCTGACAGACGGGCTTGAGGAATGGCTCGATACAATGGGCAAGGCCGGTATCAAGCTGGTGATTTTGTCCAACTCAAAGCGTGAAAGGGTCAAGCCTTTCGCGGAAAGACTGTCTTTACCGTTTATCAGCATGGGTTTAAAACCTCTGCCTTTTAAATTCGGACAGGCCCTTAAGGCTGTCGGCGCTAAAAAGAAGGAAACCGCCATAGTCGGCGACCAGGTATTCACCGATACGCTCGGAGGTAATCTTTACGGTATAAAAACGGTACTGCTCGATCCTATAAAGCCTGAAACCTCAAGGAGTTTCAGATTTAAACGGAAGATAGAACGTATGGTTATACAATTACTCAAAATCAGAAATACGGAGGTTGATTGATATGCCGAAATTCGGTCCTGCCGGCACTTCGGACAGCTTTACCGCTATGGGCTACAAAAGCAGTCTCGATGTTCCGGAATATATTATAAAAATGGGACTTGACTGTTTTGAGTACCAGTGCGGCAGAGGAGTGAACATAGGAGAGGAGAAAGCAAAAAGCCTCGGCAGGCTGGCGGCGGACGCCGGAGTTTATCTTTCGCTTCACGCGCCTTACTATATCTCAATGTCATCAGTCGAAGAAGAAAAAAGACACAACTCAGTCAATTATATTATCGCTTCTGCCAAAGCGGTCAGCGCCATGGGCGGTGAGCGTATAATTGTGCATACCGGTTCGTGCGGAAAAATATCAAGAGCAGAAGCGCTTGAGCTTGCGTGTGATACAATGAAAAAGGCTCTTGAAGCACTTGACAGCGAGGGTCTCGGACATATCCATATATGTCCTGAAACCATGGGCAAGGTAAATCAGCTCGGAACCCTTGATGAAGTGCTTGAGCTTTGCAGTCTTGACGAGCGTCTGATACCATGCATCGATTTCGGACATTTGAACGCCAGAGACCTTGGCTGCTTCAAAACTGCCGCAGACTTTGAGCGTGTATTTACCGCAATAAAGGACAAGCTCGGCACAGACCGCCTTAAAAATTTCCATTCACATTTTTCAAAGATTGAGTATACCGCCGGCGGTGAAAAACGCCATCTGACATTTGAGGACGATATATTCGGTCCTGATTATGAACCGGTGATGGAGCTTACGCTCAAATACGGCTGCAATCCTGTCTTTATATGCGAATCTGCCGGTACACAAGCAGAGGACGCGCGTACAATGAAAGAATACTATCTTTCGCTTTTAAAATAAAATTACGGAGGTGCTCCGATGATTTGGCACAGCACAGGCGCGGAAGAAGTACTGCGCGAGCTTGATGTTGACAGTAAAAAAGGTCTTCCCAACGGAGTCGCGGAAATGCGGCTTGAGGAATACGGAAAAAATGTGATTTCAAACCCGGATAAACCTACATATTTGGATAGGTTTTGGGGACAGCTTAAGGGCAAAACGGTTATTTTTCTTATAATCACCGCGCTTCTTTCTTTTATTGTTTCCCTTATGTACAGGGAAGTAAACAGCTATTCATCGCTGCTTATAATTGCAATCGTTTTGATTAACGCGGCAGTAAGCGCTTATCATCTTCATTCATGTGATGAAGCGCTTGACCGAATGAAAAGTATTTCAAACCCATCTGTTCGTGTTCTGAGGGACGGAGTGGTAAAATCGGTCAATTCTTCGCTTCTCGTGCCGGGCGATATTATTCTGCTTGAAGAAGGGGATTATGTTCCGGCTGACGCGCGGATTATTGACAGCAACGAATTCCGCTGCAACGAGTCCTCGCTTACAGGTGATGATATACCGGTTGAGAAAGACGCCGATTTGTTGCTTGATGACATTACCGAAGCCGAAAACCGCTCAAATATGGTGTTTTCAGGTACGAGCGTCGCACACGGAAGCGCCAAGGCGGTTGTAGTCGCTACCGGCCTTAATACGGAAAACGGCAGAACTTCTACGATACTCCGTCAGTCCGGAGAGAAAAAGCTGCCGCTTGAAAATGAGCTTGACGGAATAGGAAAAATTATAAATATTGCGGTTCTTGTTGTCTGTCTTCTTGTGTTTTTTATCGGTATGATGCAGAATTTCAATACCGGAAATTTCGCAAGCACAACGCTTAAAATGATTGTCAACGCCATTGCGCTCGGCGTGGCTGCCATTCCCGAGGGTCTTCCGGCGATAGCGACAGTTGTTATCGCAATAGGTGTTCAGCGTATTGTTGAGGATAAAATAACCGTTAAAGATTCATCGGCGCTCGAGCTTCTCGGTAAGACAGACGTTATCTGTTCAGATAAAACAGGTGTGCTTACACGCAATAAAATGCAGCTCGGTAAAATTTTCGACGGCGATAAAATAACCGATTTTGAAAACGAGGCTGCCGACGAAAAAACGCTGCTGGTGCTTAAGCTTGCGGCCGCATGCTCAACACTTCAGAATGATTCAACAGAAGACGCGATAAAAAAAGCATGTCTCGCATACAATTCAATGTCAGAAAAAGATATTGAAAGCCTTTTCCCAAAACTCAATGTAATCCCCTTTGACTCAGCTCGCAAAACCATGACTGTCATCACTATGATTAACGAAATACCATACGCTATTGTTAAAGGCGCTCCGGAGATTGTTGTCAGGCAGTGTGCAGGCTGCAACACTGAGGAAATACTTAAAATAAACGATTCTTTCGCAAATGACGCTTACCGTATTGTTTGTATTGCGATGCGCCAGCTTGATGCTATTCCGGCAAATCCTAATCATGAGGAAATCGAGCAAAATCTTACTTTTGTAGGTCTTGTGGCGCTTTCCGACCCGCCGCGCGAAACAGTTATAGGAGATATAAAAACCTGTGAGGAAGCCGGCATACGCACCATAATGATTACCGGTGATAACCTTACAACCGCAAGCTCGGTTGCGAGAAGAATCGGTATTTTAAAAGACGGCACAAAAGCTGTTACAGGGGAAGAACTTTCCTGTATAAGCGATACTGAGCTATCAGAAACAATAGAGGATTATTCTGTTTATGCTAGAGTTTCTCCGTCTGATAAATTAAGAATTGTAAAAGCATGGCAGAATCATGGCAGCGTAGTAACTATAACCGGTGACAGTGTTCAGGACGCCGAAGCGCTTGCCGCGGCCGATGTAGGATGCGCAATAGGACGTTTCGGGGCCGATGTCGCGAGAGGCAATGCGGATATTATTATCGCGAGCAACAGATTTGAATCTATTGTCTGCGCTGTAAAAGAGAGCAGAGGCCTTTTCGACAATATTAAAAAATCTGTTTTTTATCTTTTGTCATGCAATTTCGCCGAGCTGCTGACAGTTTTCGCCGGAATGCTTATTTTTGCCGGTTCACCGCTTAACGCCGTGCAGCTTCTCTGGATAAATCTTATTACCGACTGTGCTCCGGCTGTTTCACTCAGCATGGAAAGAGCCGAAGATTCCGTAATGAAGCGTAAGCCTTATACAATTTTAAGCAGATTCTTCAATGTCCGTTCAGTAGCTTCGATAGCCGCACAGAGCGTATTTATTGCCGTAATGACGCTGATAGCCTTTGCCGTCGGAAAGACTGACGGCTCAAAAACAGCGCTGACAATGGCTTTTTCGGTTCTTTCAATGACCCAGATATTCCATTGCTTCAATAATAAATTTGAGAGCTCGGTATTCAACAGAAAAATCTTTTCAAACAGATTTCTTAATTTATCCGCGCTTCTCGCGTTTTTTATAATTTTATTCCTCGTTTTGACACCGGCCGGATATATTTTCGGAATGACAGCGCTGTCTGTCGGTCAGTTTTTGCTTACGCTTTTGCTTTCGGTTCTTATCGTACCGTTCTGTGAAATTATTAAAATTATTAAACGTTTATCAAAAGATAATTCCTGATTTCGGAAAGGAGCTTTGATATGGATAAAATCGAAAGCTTTAAAATTGACCATTTGCGGCTGATGCCCGGACTTTATGTTTCACGGAAGGACTGCAACTCCGGCTGCACCGTGACAACATTCGATATGAGAATAACCGCCCCCAACCGTGAACCGGTTATGGATATGCCTGCTATTCATACAATAGAGCATTTAGGCGCTACTTTTCTGCGCAACAGCGATATTAAGGATAAAATCGTTTATTTCGGGCCGATGGGGTGCAGAACAGGTTTTTATTTTCTTGTTTTCGGAGACGAAATACCCGAAGAAATAGCCGGTACTGTGCTTGATATGTGTGATTTTATTCTGAATTTCAAAGGAGATATACCGGGAGCACTTCCGTCTGAATGTGGTAATTATTCGGAACAGAATCTTGAAATGGCAAAATACTATATAAGGCGTTATAAAAAGGATATTTCGGAAAACAAAAGATTTGTTTATCCGGATTAAAAGAACGGTCACAGATTAAAACACTGTGACCGTTCTTTTTTAATCAGTACAAATTTTCTTTTGAACATTCAGAATAAAAATTTTTAAGAGCCGGGTAAAGAGATGCGTACAGTTTATAAAAATGTGAATATTTGATTTGATTTTCCGAATCCGGCGTGCAGTTTCCGGAAGCGGCGCATATATCATCGCAGGCCGACTGAACACTGCCGTAAATTCCGCTGCATACACCTCCGAGTATCGCCGCGCCGAGCGCCGCGCCTTCCGAAGAAATAGCCGACTGAATCTTACAACCGAAAACATCTGCTAACATCTGACGCCAAAATGCGCTTGAACCGCCTCCGCCGCACGCGAGAATATTTTCAACTCTTACTCCAGCGGCTTCAAAGATATCAAGACAGTCTTTAAGTGAAAAAGTGACGCCCTCCATTACAGCACGCAGCATATCTGCTTTTGTATGTGATGCGGAAAGCCCAATAAATCCACCGCGCGCATGCGGGTTAAGATGCGGACTGCGTTCACCCATAAGATATGGGAGGAAAAACAGGCCGTTGCTTCCGACAGGAACCTCTGAAGCCTTTCGGTCAAGCAAAGCATAAACATTTTCACCTGTTTTTTCAGCGTAACATATTTCTTTATCACAGAGATTATCCTTGAACCATTTAAGCGAAAGGCCGGCAGCCTGGGTAACGCCCATTATATGCCATTCGCCAGGAACTGCGGAGCAAAGCGTATGTATTCTTCCTTTTGGATCGCGTGAAAGGAAAGAGGTATGAGCATAAACAACACCGCTTGTGCCGATAGTAACAAAACCGCGTCCGTCGCGGACAACCCCCATTCCGACCGCTGCCGCGGCGTTATCTCCGGCACCCCCCGCGACAGGAGTTCCTGCCTTCAGTCCTGTAATGCGGGCGGCTGACAATGATATTCTTCCTGTTTCGTCCGGTGATTCATAAACCCTTGCCAAAAGAGATTTATCAATTTTTAATTTGGAGAGAATCTCATCCGACCAGTGTCTGTTCGGAACATCAAGCAGCTGCATTCCGCCCGCGTCCGAAACTTCTGTCGCGTACTCTCCGGTAAGCATAAAGCGTATATAATCTTTTGGAAGCAGTATATGCCGGCACTTGTCGTAAATTTGAGGTTCCTTATTTCTGACCCAAAGAATTTTTGAAGCGGTAAATCCGGTAAGCGGAGGATTTGAGGTGATTGATATGATTTTTTCTTTCCCGACAATTTCCTCAAGCTCGTCACATTCCTTTGCGGTTCGCTGGTCACACCATATAATCGCCGGTCTCAAAACATTATTGTCTGCGTCAAGCATCACAAGGCCGTGCATCTGTCCTGACAGTCCTATTCCGGAAATATCTTCTCCGTTTATTCCGCTTTTTTGAAGTACTGCGGTAATTGTGGTTACAACGGCGATCCACCAATCTTCCGGTTTTTGTTCCGCCCAGCCGTTTTCGGGCTGATAAAGAGGATATCCGGCAGTCTCAGACGCAATTAACGCGCCTTTCTCATTAAAGAGCGCGGTTTTTGTTCCGGAAGTCCCGATATCAATTCCTAATAAATAACCCATAAAAAGCTCCTCGAATACAATTTTATCTTATTTTTATTTCAATGCATGAATATCCGCACAGCTTTGTACTTTGTTCATCAGGCTGATGGCCGCCCACGTAAAGCGATAAGGTTCTATCAGGTTCCTTCCTAATTCCATCTTCATCAACCGCTTTAAGCCAGTAGTCATCAACGCTTATTTCCACAGCTCTATTTTCTCCCGGCTCGGTATAAACCGATTTGATTCCGCACAGCTGGAAGTTTGGCGTACGGCATTCCGAGTCGGTATATTTGGCATAAACCTGTACTTTTTCATTTCCTGCAATTTTACCGGTGTTTTTAACATTTACGGATATTTTTATACCGCCGCTTATGTTGATTGATGCATTGCTGTAAACAAAATTTGTATAGCTGAGTCCGTAACCGAACGGATAAAGCGGCTCACTTTTTATAAAGCGGTAGGTTCTGTTTTCCATTGAATAGTTTTCAAAATCCGGTAGCGTGTCATTGCCGTTGTAAAAAGTTACGGGAAGTTTACCGGAAGGTGAGAAAATGCCGGCAATAAGCTCAGCAACGGCAAGTCCGCCGACAGCACCCGGGTACCATGCGTGAATAATAGCCTTTGCATGCTTCCTTAAAGCTTCACCGGGATCTATGGCGCTCCCGGCAATAATAACCGCAATAACATTTTCGGAGACTTCACAGATTTTTTCGGTGAGCTTTTGTTGAGTTTCAGGCAAAAAAAGCGTATGCTTATCACCTTTGTCGCTGTATTCGGATGCCGCGCTTCCTTCCTCGCCCTCCATTGTGCTGTCAAGTCCGAGACAAAGTACGGTTAAATCAGACGCTTTTGCCGCCGCGACAGCCGTGCTGTGAAGGTTTGCAAATCCGCTCCAATCGTTTTTCTTTTCGTACCACAGCTGTGAACCCTCGGCAACATTAACGGTTGACTCTGAGAAAATCCTTCTGATTCCGTCGGCTACGGTTATATATTCCGACGCTCTTCCATTATAATTACCCTCAAGTGCCGTGACCGACATACAATTTGGACCGACTACCGCAATGCTCTTAACTTCACTCGGCTTAAGCGGAAGAAAGTTTTCTTTGTTTTCGATGAGAACAAGGCTTTCACGTGCCGCTTTCAAATTCAGTGAACGGTGCTCCGGACAGTCCAGCTTTTCAAAGGGAATATCGGAAAAAGGTCTCTTTTCTTCAAATTCGCCAAGCAGGAAACGTACTGCAAATAATTTTGCCGCCGCGTTTTTAATTTCATCTTCGGTTATCATATCTTCTTCATATGCGTCTATAAGTTTCTGATATATCCATCCGCAGTTGAGATTACATCCGCGTTTAAGCGCCAAAGCCGCGGATTCTGTATCGGATTCGGTATAATGATGATTTTGATGTATGTCCGCTATTGCTCCGCAGTCAGAAACAAAATATCCGTTAAATTTCCATTTGTCAAGCAATATATCTTTTATGAGTTTTTTGCTTGCGCAGCAAGGCTCTCCGTTTGTTCTGTTGTAGGCGCCCATTACGCCGATAACTCCGGCTGATTTCACAGTCCATTCAAATGCCGGCAGATAAGTTTCCCATAAATCCTGTTCGGAAACTTTCGCGTCAAATGTATGCCTGAGCCCCTCGGGTCCGCTGTGAACAGCGAAATGTTTAGCACACGCTGCCGATCGAAGAAATTCTCCGTCTCCCTGAAGACCTCTGACAAACGCACAGCCGCATTCTGATGTAAGGAACGGATCTTCGCCGTATGTTTCCTGACCTCTGCCCCAGCGGGGATCTCTGAAAATATTGATGTTTGGTGACCAGTATGTAAGACCTTTAAAAATATCTCTGTCGTTTTCTTCAATGCTTTTATTGTATTTTGCCCTGCCTTCGAGGGAAATAACTTCTGCCACATTTTCAATTAACTCCGGATTAAAAGTCGCCGCTAAACCTATCGCCTGTGGAAAAACAGTCGCCGTACCTGCCCTTGCAACACCGTGAAGCGCTTCGTTCCACCAGTTGTATTCGTTTATATTTAACCGTTCAACGGCAGGTGAATTATAAAGTAATTGCGATGCCGCTTCTTCGACAGTCATTTCAGAAACTAATTTTTCGGCTTTTTCGTATGCCTCGCTGTATTTCATAGTTTTTTGCTCCCTACCCGAAAATAACAGAATTGACTATACTCTCAAGATATTCCTGTCTTCCGCTTGTGTTTGTTGTTATTTCACCTAGACTGAGTGCATGCTTTTCAAGTTCTTCTATCGTAGCGGTTTTGGAAACTATTTTAGCTCCGATACCGCTCTTATAGCTGCTGTAGCGCTCACGTACAAATTCATCGAGTCTGCCGTCGGAAATCAGTCTGTCGGCAATCTTGAGACCGAGAGCAAATGAATCCATACCGGCAATGTATGAGTAAGCAATATCCTCCGGGGTATAAGAGCCTCGCCGCGCTTTCGCGTCAAAATTAAGACCTCCGTTTGTAAAGCCTCCTGCGCGCAGAACTTCAAACATACACAGTGTTGTATCATAAATATTTGTGGGGAATTGGTCAGTGTCCCAGCCTAAAAGCAGGTCGCCCTGATTGGCGTCAATAGAGCCGAAAAGGCCGTTAATGCGCGCGATTTCAAGCTCATGCTGGAAGGTATGACCCGCAAGTGTAGCGTGATTTGCTTCTATGTTTAGTTTGAAATCGTTGTCAAGTCCGTATTTTCTGAGAAATCCTGCGACAGTGGCGGCATCAAAGTCGTACTGGTGCTTTGTCGGCTCCTTCGGCTTAGGTTCAACGTAGAAATCACCGTCAAACCCTATCGATCTGCCGTAGTCAGCAGCAATGCGCATAAGATACGCCATATTATCCTGCTCTAGCATCATATCGGTGTTGAGAAGCGTTTCATAGCCCTCTCTGCCGCCCCAGAAAACATAGCCTTTTCCGCCCAGTTTAACGGTTATTTCAATAGCTTTCTTTATCTGCGCGGCGGCAAAGGCAAAAACATCAGCGTTCGGAGATGTTCCGGCGCCGTGCATATATCTTGGTTGATTAAAACAGTTTGCCGTACCCCAGAGCAGCTTTTTGCCGTGCTCTTTCATCAGCTTTTCGAGCAGTTCGGCGATTTTATCAAGATTTCCATTGCTTTCGGCAAGTGTTGAGCCTTCAGGGGCAATATCCCGGTCATGAAAGCAAAAATAATCTATGTTCAGTTTATCAAGAAGCTCAAATGCGGCATAAGCCCTGTTTTCGTAAATTTCCATCGGAGTTTTTCCGCTGAAATTTTTATCCATGGTTCCGCGCCCGAACATATCGGTTCCGTCCGCGCAAAGCGTGTGCCAGTAGGAAAGTGCGAATTTAAGATGGTCACGCATCGGCTTTCCGGCTATTACTTCGTCCGGATTATAATATCTGAAGGCAAGTCCGTTTTTTGCCGAGCTTCCTTCGTATCTGATTTTCGGTATCATAGGAAAAAATTCTTTCATTCTGCATCCCTCTTTTGTGTTTTTTGCGGAAAATTTTATTCCATTAATATCGTAGCATTACGGTATAGACTTTTCACGACAAATATTATATAATATATAGACAAAATTTGTTTTTTGTGAGGCGGTTCATTTGTTTTATGAATCAAAACATCCTCTTGATGCCGATTATTTTCAAATAGAGCGCGGTCAGGATTTTTCCTTTCCGCCTCATATACATCACTGCTTTGAAATAATAAATGTTACAGAGGGGAAAATGACGGTAGCTGTCGGCGGGGAAAGCCGTGAGCTTGTCAAAAACGAAGCTGTACTGATTTTTCCGAACCAGGTTCATTCTCTTAAAACCGAAGAGAAAAGCAGGCATACCTTATGCGTTTTTTCGGATAAACTGGTAAATTCATTTTCAAAGCAAAAGGCCGGACTTTTACCGGAAAACAACTTTTTTGCTATTCCGGATTACCTCTCTGATATGTTTGACAATCTTAATATTAAAAGCAATTTAAGCACCGTTAAAGGTACGCTGTATTCTTTGTGCGGAGTATTCGATAATAATGCGGTTTATGTTAAACGGGACGACACAAAATCAGAGCAGATGATTATAAGAATTTTTGAATATGTTACGGAAAACTATCGTGAAAATTGCAATCTGAAAAGGCTGTCCGAATATTTAAGGTATGATTACGCGTACATTTCACGAATATTCAGAAAAAATACAGGAATGAATTTCAACGCGTTTATAAATCAGTACAGAATAAGCGAGGCGTGTTATCTTCTCAAAACAGGCAATAAAACGGTTTTGCAAATTGCCGAGGAATGTGGGTATGATTCATTAAGGAGCTTCAACAGGAATTTCAAAGAATATACCGGAATTTCGCCGGCAGAGTACAGAAAATTGCCACGGTAACGCTATGTTTTTTTATCATATTGTTGTATCAATTTACCGTCAGGTAAAATTATATTTTAAAAAGGAGAATTAAAATGCTTGAAACAGGAATGAAAGCACCCGGTTTTACTTTACAGGACAAGGACGGCAGAAATGTGTCGCTTTCGGATTTTGCCGGTAAAAAAGTGATACTTTATTTTTATCCGAAGGATAATACCCCCGGCTGTACAAGACAGGCGCAGGCCTTCAGCACGGCATATGAGAAATTCAAAAAAATGAATATAGAGGTCATCGGCATTAGCAAGGACAGCGCTGCCTCGCATACAAAATTCGCCGAAAAATACTCTCTGCCTTTTGTTCTTTTATCTGATCCTGAGCTTAACGCTATAAAGGCTTACGGAGTATGGCAGGAAAAAAAGCTGTACGGCAAGGTAAGCATGGGGGTTGTAAGAACGACCTTTGTTATCGACGAGCAGGGGAATATCGAAAAAATTGTGCCAAAGGTAAAGCCGGATACAAACGCCGCAGAGCTACTTGAATATTTCGGGGAGTGAGGCGTTTTATGCTTGCATATACTTATATTGAAAAAGGGCTTTTTGAACTTAAAGATAAGCTGAAGCCTCAAATAATAGATGAAAAAGACGCGGTGGTGCGCGTTACGCTTGCGAGCATATGCACAAGCGACATACACATCAAGCACGGGTCTGTGCCACGTGCCATACCCGGAATCACAGTCGGGCACGAGATGGTAGGAGTTGTTGAAAAAACCGGCACCGCCGTTGAAAAAGTCAAACCGGGCGACCGGGTTACCGTAAATGTCGAAACCTTCTGCGGAGAATGCTTTTTCTGCCGGAACGGTTATGTAAATAACTGTACTGATAAAAACGGCGGCTGGGCGCTTGGCTGCCGTATCGATGGGGGACAGGCGGAGTATGTCCGCGTACCGTTTGCCGATAACGGGCTTGACATTATTCCGGACAGCGTGACCGACGAGCAGGCGCTGTTTACCGGTGATATTTTAGCAACCGGATTTTGGGCTGCGCGCATTTCCGAAATAACTCCTGAGGATACCGTTCTTATAATAGGGGCGGGACCGACCGGACTTTGTACTCTTGCCTGCGTGAGCCTTAAAAATCCGGAAAAAATTATTGTATGTGAAAGGGACGAAAGCCGCCGGGATTTTGTGCGGAAGCATTATCCGGAGGTATTGACAGTAGCGCCGGAAGAAGCTTTGCGATTCATTAAAGCCAACTGTCCGAACGGAGGAGCCGACCGCGTGATAGAGGTCGCCGGAGCTGAGGATACCTTCCGGCTCGCATGGGAGTGTGCAAGACCGAACGCTGTTGTAACAGTGGTCGCACTCTACGATAAGCCGCAGATTTTGCCGCTGCCCGAAATGTACGGAAAAAATCTCATATTCAAAACCGGCGGGGTAGACGGCTGCGACTGCGCTGAAATTCTTTCACTGATGGAACAGGGAAAAATCGACACAACGCCGCTTATAACTCATACATATGACCTCAAAGACATAGAAGAAGCCTATAAGCTCTTTGAAGAAAAGCGGGATGGCGTAATTAAAGTGGCTGTAAAGCCTTAACATTTCTTTTATAAAAAATGAAACATTATAAAACAAGAGTGGTACTGCTTATTTCAATACCACTCTTTTAAAAATGAAAAAACAAAATTAATACTATCAGAACAGTCCCGATATTTTTCCGTTTTCGTCTACATCAATTCGTTCGGCAGCGGGCACTTTCGGAAGTCCCGGCATGGTCATTATATCGCCGGTAAGCACTACTATGAATCCTGCTCCGGCGGATATTTTGACATTTTTGACTGTGACGGTGAAATCTTCAGGCGCGCCTAAAAGTGTCGGATCGTCTGAAAAGCTGTACTGCGTTTTGGCTATACATACCGGACAGTTAGAAAATCCCATTTCGGTGAGCTTCTGGATTTGCTTTTTGGCGTTCGGCAGAATGTTTATTCCTTTTCCGCCGTAAATCTTCTTTACTACCGCCTCAATTTTATCCCCGATAGAGCCGTCAAGCTCATAGCTGAAGGTAAAGTCGCCCTTTTCTTCTTCACAAAGACGGACAACCTCACGCGCTAAAGCCTCGCCGCCCCTGCCGCCGTCCGCCCAGACGGTGGAGAGCACCACATTAACACCGAGCTCTTTGCATTTTCTGATTATAAAATCTATTTCGCTGTCGGTATCGGTAGGGAAGCGGTTTACCGCGACAACACAGGGTAGCCTGTACACATTTTTGATATTTGAAACATGGCGCAGAAGGTTTGGAATACCTCTTTCGAGCGCGTCAAGATTTTCCGTGTCAAGGCTTTTTTTGTCAAGTCCTCCGTGCATTTTAAGCGCGCGCACAGTTGCGACCATAACAACTGCAGATGGTGTAAGTCCTGCCACGCGGCATTTAATATCAAGGAATTTTTCAGCGCCTAAGTCCGCGCCGAAGCCTGCCTCGGTAACTGCGTAATCAGCTATTTTAAGCGCCATTTTTGTCGCTGTAACAGAATTGCAGCCGTGGGCGATATTGGCGAAAGGCCCGCCGTGGACAAAGGCGGGTGTGCCCTCCAAAGTCTGAACAAGATTAGGTTTGAGTGCGTCTTTTAGAAGCGCCGCCATGGCTCCCGCAGCTTTAAGCTCGCCGCAGGTTACCGGCTTATCGTCAAACGTATATCCGACTATTATTCTTGAAAGTCTTTTTTTAAGGTCGGAAATTGATCTTGATAGGCATAGTACCGCCATTATCTCGCTTGCTACGGTAATATCAAAGCCGTCCTCCCTTGGCATACCGTTCGCTTTTCCGCCGAGACCGTCGGTTATAAAGCGCAGCTGGCGGTCGTTCATGTCCACGCAGCGTTTCCATGTTATTCTGCGGACATCGATATTAAGTGAGTTGCCCTGATGAATATGATTGTCAAGCATTGCCGCAAGCAGATTATTTGCAGCGCCGATAGCATGAAAATCACCCGTGAAATGAAGGTTTATATCCTCCATGGGAACTACCTGTGCGTATCCTCCGCCGGCGGCGCCGCCCTTTATGCCGAAAACAGGACCCAGTGAGGGCTCGCGAAGAGCTACGGCGACATTTTTTCCTATTCTTTTCATACCGTCGGCAAGACCTATTGTCGTAGTGGTTTTGCCCTCACCGGCAGGTGTCGGCGTAATCGCCGTGACAAGAATCAGCTTTCCGTTTTCCGCCTTGCTTTCATTAAGCAGAGAAAGGTCAATTTTTGCTTTGTATTTACCGTACTGCTCAATATATTTTTCATCAATTCCCGCAGCGGCGGCGATTTCTGAAATAGGCTTCATTTCGCATTGCTGCGCAATTTCAATGTCAGATAAATATGCCATCAAATCTCCTCCTTACTTAAAGTATTTAACGGCAGACTCAAACATTTTTATATCGTAGTTTCCGGGCACGTTCCTGTAAAGGTCTGCGGCGTATCTTTCGGCGTGACCCATCTTTCCGAATACTCTGCCGTCAGGAGAGGTGATACCCTCAATAGCGTAGACGGAATCGTTCGGATTAAAGCGCACATCGCTTGTGGCGGAGCCGCTTAGGTCAACATACTGTGTAGCTATCTGACCGTTTTCGGCGAGCTTCATAACAAGCTCATCGCTTGCTAAGAAACGTCCCTCACCGTGTGAAATCGGAACGCTGTAAATCTCTCCGACCTGTGTGGCGGCAAGCCACGGGGATTTATTTGACGCTATTCTCGTTCTGACAATCTTTGACTGGTGACGTGAAATAGTATTGTAGGTTAAGGTCGGGCAGCTTTCGTCAGTGTCAATTATTTTGCCGTAGGGAACAAGACCTAATTTTATAAGCGCCTGGAAACCGTTGCAGATTCCGCACATAAGACCGTCGCGCATTTGAAGCAGACGGGTAATCTCATCTTTTACTGAGGCATTGCGGAAAAACGCGGTAATAAACTTTGCGCTGCCTTCCGGTTCGTCTCCGCCCGAAAAACCGCCGGGAATAAAGACTATCTGTGAGCCGCGCAGCTTATTAGCAAAGGCTTCAACGCTTTCCGCGACCGCCGCCGGAGAAAGGTTCTTTATAACAAATATTTCGGGCTCTGCTCCGGCGTCACGCATTATTTTGGCACTGTCAAATTCACAGTTGGTACCGGGAAATACAGGAATAAGCACGCGCGGTTTTGCTGTTTTTACCGCCGGTGAAACACGGTCTGTTGTTTTGTAGCTGAAATTCTGCATTGCAGAATGACTGTCCGAAATATTGCAGCGGAAAACGCTTTCGAGCTTGCTTTCGTATATTTCAAGCAGCTCGGAAAGCTCAACCGATTCTCCGGAAAGGGAAATCCTTCCGTTGCCGGTAACTGTTCCGACGGTCAGGGCGTCCTCAACGTCGCCTGTGACTTCAAGCAGGAAGCCGGCATAGCAGTAATCAAATATGCCCTGACAGCACATATTTCCGTCAAACTCAAATCCGAGTGAGTTTCCGAAGCACATTTTCATAACTGCCTCTGCAATGCCGCCCATTCCGGGAGTATAGCAGGAGACAGCCTTTCCGGAGCGTATAAGCGCGGTGACTTTGTCAAAGGTTTTTAAGAGCGAAGCCGTGTCGGGCAGACCGTTTTTATTGTAAACAGGACAGAGCATAACAACCTTGTTTCCGGCTTTTTTGAATTCAGGTGAAACAATATCGGAAGTTTTGGCGGTCGTTACGGCAAAGGAAACGAGGGTAGGAGGAACGTCAAGGTTTTCAAATGTTCCGCTCATCGAATCCTTGCCGCCTATTGCTCCGATTTGCAGTTCGGTCTGTGCCTTGAAAGCGCCGAGAAGCGCGGCAAGCGGTTTTCCCCAGCGCTTCGGGTCTTTGCCGAGACGCTCGAAATATTCCTGGAAGGTAAGGTAAACGTCCTTAAATTCGGCACCGGTGGCTATGAGCTTGCAGACCGATTCTATCACGGCAAGATACGCTCCGTGATACGGACTCTGTTCCGTAATAAACGGATTATAGCCCCAGGCCATAAGCGAGCAGTCGTCCGTATGCTTTTTCTCAACCGAGATTTTCTGAACCATAGCCTGAATAGGAGTGAGCTGGTTTTTGCCGCCGAACGGCATAAGCACCGTACCGGCGCCGATTGTTGAGTCAAACTGCTCGGAAAGACCTCTCTTTGAGCAGATATTGAGGTCGCCGGCAAGAGCTTTGTAATTTTCGGTAAAGCTGCCACCGACTGTTTTGCCTATCGGCTGCGGCTTTTCTGCAAAGGCGGTTATATGCTTTTCAGCACCGTTTGAGTTTAAAAACTCGCGGCTTATATCTACAATAGCCCTGCCGTTCCAGTTCATTGTAAGTCTCGGTTCGGATTTTACTACCGCGACAGGTGTTGCTTCAAGGTTTTCTGAGGCAGCGAGGCTCAAAAAGCGTTCGACATTTTCCGGCTCAACGACAACAGCCATTCTTTCCTGAGATTCGCTGATAGCAAGCTCTGTTCCGTCAAGTCCGTCATACTTTTTCGGAACAGCATTAAGGTCAATCTCAAGACCGTCAGCCAGCTCTCCGATAGCGACTGAAACACCGCCCGCGCCGAAATCGTTGCAGCGCTTAATCATACGGCAGGCTTCGGCGTTTCTGAAAAGCCTTTGCAGTTTTCTTTCCTCCGGCGCGTTACCTTTCTGAACCTCGGCGCCGCAGGTTTCAAGCGACTGTAAAGTGTGTGATTTTGATGAACCGGTAGCTCCGCCGCAGCCGTCGCGTCCTGTTCTTCCGCCTAAAAGTATAACAATATCACCGGGGCCAGGACATTCACGGCGCACGTTGCAGGCCGGAGCGGCGGCAATTACCGCGCCTATTTCCATACGCTTCGCGGCATATCCGTCATGGTATATCTCATCAACGATTCCGGTGGCAAGGCCTATCTGGTTGCCGTATGAGGAATATCCGTCCGCCGCGGTGGTGACCAGCTTTCTCTGCGGCAGCTTGCCCGGCATTGTTTCCTTTACGCTTTTAAGCGGATCTGCCGCGCCGGTAACACGCATTGCGCCGTATACATAAGAGCGTCCTGACAGCGGGTCACGTATAGCACCGCCTATGCAGGTCGCTGCGCCGCCGAAAGGCTCGATTTCGGTCGGGTGATTGTGCGTCTCGTTCTTAAAGAGCAGCAGCCAGTCCTCATCGTTGCCGTCAATATTCACCTTGATTTTGACAGTACAGGCGTTTATCTCTTCCGATTCGTCGAGCTTGTCAAGCTTTCCCTTTGATTTAAGGTACTTAACGGCTATTGTGGCTAAATCCATAAGGCATACCGGCTTTGTGCGCCCGAGCTCCTTTCGGACATTCAGATAGTCGTTGTAGGCGCTTTGCAGCAGCTTGTCCTCAAATTCGGCGCCGTCTATATTCGTAAGGAATGTAGTGTGACGGCAATGGTCTGACCAGTAGGTATCTATCATTCTGATCTCGGTCATGGTCGGGTCGCGGTGCTCGGATTTGAAATAATCCTGACAAAAAGCTATATCGTCCGCGTCCATCGCGAGACCGTATTTTTTTACAAATTCCTCAAGCGCCGGGCGGTCAAGGCTTATAAAGCCGTCAAGTGTGGCGACAGAATCGGGTATGTCGTATTTAACAGCGAGCGTTTCGGGCTTTTCAAGCGACGCCTCGCGTGCTTCGACGGGGTTTATAACATATTTTTTGATTGCCGCAAGCTCCGCGCCGGTCACATTGCCGTAAACGATGTATACTTTAGCGGTGCGGATTACAGGACGTTCGCCCTTTGATATAAGCTGAATGCACTGTGCCGCTGAGTCGGCTCTCTGGTCGAACTGACCGGGCAGATACTCAACCGCGAAAATCGCCTGACCGTCGTTTACAAGCTCGGAATAGGTATTGTCAAGCTGCGGTTCGGAAAAAACTGTTTTAACGGCGTAATCGAACAGCTCCGGCTCGATATTTTCCGCGTCATAACGGTTTATCACGCGTATATCCTTTACCGAGCTTATCTGCAAAAGACCGTTAATATCCGAAAGCAGCGCTTTCGCTTCGTGTGCAAGCTCCTTTTTCTTTTCGGAAAAAATGCGGTATACCATTATTTTCTCTCCTTTGCTTTCAGCGCTCTGGCTCCTATATCATGGCGGTAAAATGCGTTTTTGAATGTTATTTTTTCTGTCTTCTTATATGCCGACTGTATGGCTTTTTCAAGCGTATCGGCAGTGGCTGTGACACCGAGCACCCTGCCGCCCGCGGTTTTAAGAACTCCGTTTTCAAGTTTTGCGCCGGCGACATAAACGCTGTCCGCCACATCAGGTGAAATTTGGAGCTCAAAGCCGCTTTCGTATTTCTGCGGGTATCCGCTTGACGCCATAACTACGCAGGCGGCATATTCGTTTTTAAAATTAACTTCTGTTTCCGCGAGAGTGCCGTTTGTAACTGCCTGCATAACTGTCAGCAAATCGCTTTCGAGCAGCGGCAGCACTACCTGTGTTTCGGGATCGCCGAAGCGGCAGTTGTATTCTATTACCTTGGGTCCGTCCTCTGTCAGCATAAGTCCGAAATAGAGGCAGCCCTTAAAGGTTCTGCCCTCGGTGTTCATAGCGTTCATTGTGGGAATAAATATTTTTTCCATACATTCGTTTGCTGTTTCTTCGGTGTAATACGGATTAGGGGCGACAGTACCCATACCGCCGGTATTCAGGCCCCTGTCGCCGTCAAGCGCGCGCTTGTGGTCCATTGAAGATACCGTGGGAACAAGCGTTTTTCCGTCGGTAAAGGACAGAACGGAAACCTCAGGACCTGTAAGAAATTCCTCGATTACGATATTCGCGCCGCTTTCACCGAAAATCCTGTCCTCCATTATTGAGCGGACGGCTTCCTTTGCCGCCGCGCGGGTTTCGGCTATTATAACACCTTTTCCCAGCGCGAGACCGTCAGCCTTGATAACAGTCGGTATCGGCGCCGTTTCAAGATAAACAAGCGCATCGTCCGCGTTGGAAAAAACCTCGTACCGTGCCGTTGGAATACCGTATTTTTTCATAAGGTTTTTTGAAAAAACCTTGCTGCCCTCAATTATCGCCGCTTTTTTATCCGGTCCGAAGCAGGGGATACCGGCGGCTGTCAGCGCGTCGACCGCGCCTAAAACAAGCGGGTCGTCAGGGGCAACAACAGCGTAATCAATTTTGTTTTCAAGCGTAAATTTGACCTGACCGTCAATATCCTTTGCGCCGATATTCACACAGACGGCGTCCGCCGCAATGCCGCCGTTTCCCGGAAGCGCGTAAATTTCACTTACCGCCGGATTTTCCTTCAGCTTTTTTATTATGGCGTGCTCACGTCCGCCGCCGCCTACTACCATTATTTTCATATTCTCACTCCTGTAACGGACGCAAGCCGGCTTTTTTGCCGGCTTACGGGTATTATCAATAAATCGGGAAGTGTGAGCAGAGCTCCTGAACCTCATCTGATATACGGTCTTTTGTTCCCTCAAAATCATTTACGGTTTCGCTTATCCACTTGGCAATTTTGAGCATTTCAGGCTCCCTGAAGCCTCTTGTTGTGACAGCAGGCGTGCCGATACGAAGTCCGCTTGTGACAAACGGGCTCTGCGGGTCGTTCGGAACCGTGTTCTTATTCGCGGTGATATGAACCTCATCAAGCCTGTGCTCAAGCTCTTTTCCGGTGATTCCGTTCTTTATGAGCTTTAAGAGCATAAGATGATTGTCGGTACCGCCGGATACAATTTCAAGCCCCTCTTTAATAAGCGCGTCACAGAGAACCTTCGCGTTCTTTACTATCTGGGTCTGATACTCTTTGAACTCAGGGGTGAGAGCCTCGCCCAGCGCCACCGCCTTGGCGGCGATTATATGCATAAGCGGACCGCCCTGTGTGCCGGGAAAAACCGCCTTGTCTATCTGCTTGGCATACTGCTCTTTGCAGAGGATAAGACCGCCGCGCGGGCCTCTTAAGGTTTTATGGGTGGTTGTTGTCACAACATCGGCATAGGGAACAGGGGAGGGGTGAAGTCCTGCCGCGACAAGTCCGGCAATGTGCGCCATATCAACCATAAGATATGCTCCGACCTCATCGGCGATTTCACGGCAGCGCGCGAAATCTATTGTCCTTGAATAGGCGCTGGCGCCCGCGAGTATCAGCTTCGGCCTGCATTCGAGCGCGATTTCGCGCATTTTGTCGTAATCTATCATTTCGGTTTCGTCGTTGACACCGTAGGGAACGATATTGAAATATTTGCCTGAAATATTTACCGGTGAGCCGTGCGAGAGATGTCCGCCCTGCTGGAGATTCATACCCATAAAGGTATCGCCCGGCTGTAAAAGGGCAAAGAAAACCGCAAGGTTGGCGTTGGCGCCGCTGTGCGGCTGAACATTTGCGTGCTCTGCTCCGAAGAGCTTTTTAG
>CALWDJ010000002.1 GCA_944376655.1 uncultured Clostridia bacterium | reverse complement strand
TCAACCGAGTCAGGACCTGTGCCGCCTGCTGAAATGCGCTTTGAAACGCAGGCGTCAAGCGAGATTTCATTATACAAATCAGCGTCAAACGCGCCGTCAAACTCTTTGTACTTCTCAAGCGGCATATTTTCAAGTATAAGTCCGTTATCAATGCAGTACGCCACTATTTCTCCCACTTTTTTGTAGGCGGTGCGGAACGGCATACCCTTTTTAACAAGATAGTCCGCAAGGTCAGTGGCATTTATAAAGCCCTTTCCGGCGGCAAGCCGCATATTATCGGGCAGCACCTTCATTGTGGCTATCATCGGTATAAATACCTCAAGGCATTTCTTTACGGTATCTACCGCGTCAAATACTGCCTCCTTGTCCTCCTGCATATCCTTGTTGTAGGCGAGCGGCAGACCCTTTAAGGTGGTGAGCAGCGCCATAAGGTCGCCGTATACCCTGCCGGTCTTTCCCCTTACAAGCTCCGCCATATCGGGGTTCTTTTTCTGCGGCATAATGCTTGAGCCGGTGGTATAGCTGTCGTCAAGCTCTATGAACTTGAACTCCCACGACGACCAGAGCACTATCTCCTCCGAAAATCTCGAAAGGTGCATCATTATTATGGCGAACGCGTCAATCAGCTCCACGCAGAAATCACGGTCGGAAACGCCGTCGATACTGTTGAGCGAAATTCCGGTAAAGCCGAGCCGCTCCGCCTCAAACGCGCGGTCGGTGTTATATGTTGTACCGGCAAGGGCGCAGGAGCCTATCGGGCAGGAAGCGAGCATTCTTTTTACCGCGTCCTTTATCCTGTCAAGGTCACGGCTGAACATCATACCGTACGCCAGAACGTGGTGAGCGAAGGTTATAGGCTGCGCTCTCTGCAAATGGGTGTATCCCGGCATAATATCGTTTTTATGCTCAGCCGCGATATCCCTTACCGCGCCGAGCAGCTTTTTGAGGAGACCGCCGATTTCCTCGCACTCGGACAAAAGGTACATTCTTATGTCAAGCGCCACCTGATCGTTGCGGCTTCTTGCTGTATGCAGCTTCTTTCCGGCGTCGCCTATTCTTTTTGTAAGCTCGGACTCCACAAACATATGTATATCCTCAGCCTGCATATTAATATCAAGCCGTCCCGCGTCAATATCCGAGACGATAGAGCCGAGTCCGCTTATTATCTTTTCCTTTTCGTCCTCGGTTATAATGCCCTGCCGCGCAAGCATCATTGCGTGAACCACAGAGCCGGATATATCCTGCTTATACATTCTCGAGTCGAAATGAATCGATGAGTTGAAATCGTCCGCCGTGCTGTCAAGGGCTTTATGAAACCTGCCCGCCCACATTTTATCCATTTGCGTTTCTCCGTTTCCACTATTCTTTAAACTTTTCCGAAAACCCGCCTTTCTGAGGCGGGTTTTCGTTTTCTTCATATATTATTTAATGCCGTTTTTTGCTTTCATTTTAGCGTAAACCTTGGTCGGCAAACCGTAAAGGTTGATAAATCCGGTGGCATCCGCCTGATTGTAAACCTCGTCCTCGTCAAAAGTCGCGATTTCGGGGTCGTACAGTGAGTACGGCGAAGTAACTCCGGCGTTTATCATATTGCCCTTGTAAAGCTTTAAGGTGACATCTCCTGTCACGGTCTTCTGGGTGGTCTTTACAAAGGAAAGAATAGCCTCGGTAAGAGGTGTGAACCACTGGGCGTTGTATACAAGCTCCGCCAGCTTCTGGGCGATAAGAGACTTGTAATGAGCGGTCTCCTTGTCAAGACAGATAGACTCAAGCACGCTGTGCGCCTTGTAAAGGATAGCTCCTCCGGGAGTTTCGTACACGCCGCGGCACTTCATACCTACAAGGCGGTTCTCCACTATGTCAAGCAGGCCTATTCCGTTGGCGCCGCCGAGCTTATTGAGTGTGTCCACAAGCTCAACCGCTCCCATTTCCCTGCCGTCTACCGCGGTGGGAACGCCCTTTTCAAAATGTACCGTTACATAAGTAGGCTTATCCGGTGCCATTTCGGGGGAAACTCCCATCTCAAGGAAGCCGGGCTTGTTGTACTGCGGCTCGTTTTTCGGGTCCTCAAGGTCAAGACCCTCGTGCGACAGGTGCCAGATATTCTTATCCTTTGAGTAATTGGTCTCACGGTTTATCTTGAGCGGAACATTATGCGCCTCGGCATAATCTATTTCTTCCTCACGTGACTTGATATTCCACTCACGCCACGGGGCGATTATCGGCATATCGGGCGCGAAAGCCTTTATAGCAAGCTCAAAACGAACCTGATCGTTTCCCTTTCCGGTGCAGCCGTGGCAGATAGCGTCGGCTCCCTCGGCGATAGCAATTTCAGCTATGCGCTTGGCGATAGGGGGACGTGCAAACGCCGTTCCCAGCATATAATCCTCATATAAAGCGCCTGCCTGAACGCAGGGGAAAACATAATCCTCAAGAAATTCCTTTGTGAGGTCTTCTATGTAGAGCTTCGAGGCACCTGTCTTTATGGCTTTCTCCTCAAGTCCCTCAAGCTCGCCCGCCTGACCGACATTGCCGGAAACCGCGATAATCTCGGGATTATTGTAATTTTCCTTGAGCCACGGTATTATAATAGATGTGTCAAGACCGCCCGAATATGCAAGGACGACCTTCTTTATGTCCTTTTTATTCATTGTTATTCCTCCGTTTTTGCATATTTATTGATTTGTATGCATAAATTATACCACGCTTTGAATAAATATGCAATATTTTTTTGATTTTTTTTCCGATTTTACCCTACGCACTAATACTTTCACGGCAATAAGGATTTTTTGTGCATTTTTAATACCGCCGCGGAAAAACTAATTTTCGGATACAGCCTATTATATAATATTTTTCAAAATAATAAAAGTCCAAATCCTACAAATTATCGCGTTTTTTTAGTCTATTTTTATTAAAAAAACGGAAAATGATTGTGAACGCCTCTCAAATCTTGACAAGTTTTTGCGGCTGTGATAAAATTAGTGCGTTATTTAAGGAAGTGTTAACAATGTGTAAAGTTTTAAATAAAACTTCATACTCCTGTTTCCCGGATGCGTCACGCGCAGCCGCTTCTTCCTTTGCGCAAATAATCTGCCTTATTGCGGACACTGTACTTATTGCAGTGTCCTTTTTTCTGATTGATACCGTTTTTTTCCTAAGCAGTCCGGAAAATCAAAAAATGAAGTTTAAGCAGATACGCGTATAAGCGCGGAACTAAATTGAAATGTAACTTTCGCAATTTTTAACGGCTCTGCTTAAAAATATAAGGCAGAGCCTTTTTTATTAAGTTTTTCCTGCGGTCTTAAAAGACTGCCGAAAATATATAACTCTATATGAAAGAAGTTGTTTTGTATGAAGAAATCAGTAAGAATAGCAAGCCTCATAGTTTCGGCTTTTATGGTTCTTACAGCGCTTGCCGGCTGCGGCAAGTCAGAAGGCGGAGATTCCACCGCTATTAAAATAGGAAGCATAGGCCCCACTACCGGAGGCAACGCGATTTACGGTCAGGCGGTAAAGAACGCCGCTGAAATCGCCGTTGAGGAAATCAACGCGCTTGACAGCGACATCAAGTTTGAATTTAATTTCCAGGATGACGAAAGCGACGCCGAGAAATCAGTAAACGCCTACAACAACCTTAAGGACTGGGGTATGCAGATACTGATGGGCACGGTTACCACCACCCCCTGCGTTGCCGTATCAACCGAATCAAACGCGGATAACATCTTCACCCTTACTCCCTCCGCTTCATCTACCGATGTTATAGGCGGTCAGCCTGACGCGGACGGCAATATCGCGATTCCGCGCAAATCAAATGTGTTCCAGATGTGCTTTACCGACCCGAACCAGGGAACCGCTTCCGCGGATTATATCAAGGATCAGAACCTCGGAACGAAAATCGCCGTCATCTACAACAACGGCGACGCTTATTCCACCGGAATTTATCAGAAGTTTGACGCCGAAGCCAAGATACTCGGTCTTGATATAGTAAGCGTAACCACTTTCCCGAGCGATGACACCAAGGACTTTACAGCACAGCTCAACGCCGCTAAAAACGCGGGAGCCGACCTTCTGTTCCTCCCCATTTACTACACGCCGGCTTCACTCATACTCGCTCAGGCGAACAGCATGAAATACGAGCCCAAGATATTCGGCGTTGACGGTATGGACGGAATACTCACGGTTGATAACTTCGATACCTCACTTGCCGAGGGCGTAATGCTCCTCACCCCCTTCTCGGCTGACGCCGAAGATGAGAAGACACAATCTTTTGTAGCCAAATACAAGGAAAAATACGGTGATACCCCCAATCAGTTTGCCGCCGACGCATATGACTGCATATATGCGCTTTACGAAGCCTGCAAGGCCAAGGGTATAACCTCCGATATGTCTGCCGAAGACATCTGCACCGCCCTTACGGAGCAGTTCACCGATCCATCATTTGTATTCAACGGTCTTACCGGAACCGACATCACCTGGAAGGATACCGGCGAGGTTTCAAAAGAGCCTAAAGGTATGGTAATCAAAAACGGCGTATACGTCGGAATGTAAAAGCAAAAGAAACAACAGGAAAGCGGGGTTTTTACCCCACTTTCCCATATTCTGAAGAGGTGTAAGCATGACTCTGATTTCTAACTTGATAAACGGAATAAGCCTGGGCAGCGTTTACGCCATAATCGCACTCGGATACACAATGGTGTACGGCATTGCGAAAATGCTGAACTTTGCGCACGGCGACGTAATAATGGTAGGAGCTTATATTTCCTATCTTTCAACCACCGCCCTTAATGTTCCGCCGCTGCTTTCTGTACTTATCGCGATGGCAGTATGCACGGTTTTAGGCGTGGTTATTGAGGGGCTTGCTTACCGTCCTTTAAGAAAAGCGTCCTCGCTGGCGGTGCTTATTACCGCTATCGGCGTAAGCTACTTTTTACAGAACGCCGCCCTGCTTATCTGGGGCAGCGCTCCTAAGAGCTTCTCGTCGATCGTACCGTTTGACTCGATTTCCCTTTTCGGCGGAGACCTGATCATTACCTCCGAAGCGATTGTTACTGTCATCACCTGCATCGTTATAATGATACTGCTTAATCTTTTTACCAAAAAAGGAAAAATGGGTAAGGCGATGCGCGCGGTTTCCGAGGACAAGGACGCGGCTCAGCTTATGGGCATAAACACTAACTTTACTATTTCAATGACATTCGCGATCGGCAGCGCGCTCGCCGCGGTCGCGGGCGTACTGCTCTGCTCCGCCTACCCGACGCTGACCCCGACAATCGGCTCAATGCCGGGTATCAAAGCCTTTACGGCGGCGGTTTTCGGAGGAATCGGCTCAATACCCGGCGCCATGCTCGGCGGTATTCTGCTCGGTGTTATCGAAATATTTGCGACATCTTATATTTCCTCCCAGCTTTCCGACGCGATTCTTTTCGCGATACTTATAATCGTTTTGCTTGTAAAGCCTACCGGACTGCTCGGCAAAGCCGTAAAAGAGAAAGTGTGAGGTGCTCAAAATGAAGAAATACAGAGATTTAAGCAAATACGCCCGCACGAATTTAAAAGCCTACGGTCTTGTAATAATCGCGTTCGCGATACTGTTCCCGCTCCAGTCGGCAGGCATGCTCTCAAACTCGCTGAACGGTCAGCTTATACCGATATGCGTATATATTGTTCTGGCGATTTCACTTAACCTCACGGTGGGCATTTCCGGCGAATTAAGTCTCGGTCACGCCGGCTTTATGAGCGTCGGAGCGTTCAGCGGGGTCATTGCCGCCGCTTCGCTTCAGGACGCTGTCTCCTTTGAACCGCTGAGACTTGTTTTCGTAATAATTACCGGCGGAATTTTTGCCGGAATTGCGGGTCTGCTTATCGGAATACCGGTGCTGCGGCTGCGCGGCGACTATCTCGCGATAGTCACCCTCGCTTTCGGCGAAATAATCAAGAACATAATCAACTGTCTTTATGTCGGTATTGACGGAAGCGGTCTTCATTTCAGCGTAAAAAACACGTCCTCGCTCGGAATGTCGGGCGGACGGATAATCCTCAACGGACCTCAGGGCGCTGTGGGCATCACGAAAATTGCCTCGTTTACCGCCGGCTTTGTGCTCATACTCTTCACCCTTTTTATAGTAATAAATCTTATATACAGCCGTTCGGGACGCGCGATAACCGCAATTCGGGACAACCGCATTGCCGCGGAATCGGTCGGTATCAGTATAACCAAATACAAGCTGACCGCCTTTATCACCTCTGCCGCCCTTGCCGGAATGGCGGGCGCGCTGTATGCCATGAATTTCTCCACGATAGCGGCAAAAAAGTTTGATTTCAACACTTCCATTCTGATTCTTGTGTTTGTTGTACTCGGCGGAATGGGCAATATTTTAGGCTCAATTATTGCCACGACGGTGCTTTATATACTGCCCGAAATGCTGCGCGAGATAGGCGATTACCGCATGCTGATATACGCAATAGTGCTTATACTCGTAATGCTTCTTACAAACAGCAGCAGGGCGAAGCAGATGGCTGTCAGCCTTGAAACAAAAATCAAAAATATTTTACGTAAAAACAAAAACGGCAGCGGGGAGGTCACTGACAATGGATAAAATGGTACCCTATCCGAGCGGCGCTATCGTGCCGGAGCGTGACCTCGACAAAAAGCCGATACTTGAGACTCATCATTTAGGAATTGATTTCGGCGGCCTTACCGCGGTTGACGAATTTTCGCTCACTGTCGGGCGCACGGAAATATGCGGCCTTATAGGCCCCAACGGCGCCGGAAAGACCACTGTTTTCAATATGCTCACAAATGTTTACCAGCCGACAAGGGGAACTATACTGCTCGACGGCAAGCCGACCGCCGGAAAAACCACGGCGCAGGTCAACCGTATGGGCATAGCCAGAACCTTTCAGAATATACGGCTTTTTTCCAATATGTCGGTGCTTGACAATGTAAAGGTCGGACTTCACAATTCCATAAAAGAAGGCTTTATCCCGTCTGTAACCCATCTTTTCGGTTACAGAAAGGCAGAGAAAACATCAACCGAACGCGCATTGGAACTGCTCGACTTCTTCTCGATGGCAGACCTTGCCAAGGTTCAGGCAGGCTCCCTTCCCTACGGCGCGCAGAGACGGCTTGAGATTGTAAGAGCGCTTGCTACCAACCCCGGCATTATACTGCTCGATGAGCCGGCGGCGGGCATGAATCCTTCGGAAACTGCCGAGCTTATGGAAAATATCCGCAGAATAAGAGACACTTTCCAGATTTCGGTAATGCTTATCGAACACGATATGAACCTTGTAATGAACATCTGCGAGGGTATCTGTGTGCTTGACCACGGCAAGATAATCGCCAAAGGCACGCCGGACGAAATCAAATCCAATCCGGCGGTTATAGAAGCGTACCTCGGAAAGAAAAAGGAGGCGGAAGATAGTGCTGAAGGTTAACGATATAAATGTTTATTACGGCAATATCCATGCCCTTAAAGATATTTCGCTTGAGGTGCACACAGATGAAATTGTCGCTCTGATAGGAGCCAACGGCGCCGGAAAATCCACTACCCTTAAGACCATTTCAGGCCTTATGCGCACAAAAACCGGCAGTATCACCCTTATGGACGAGGATATTTCCCATACCGACGCGCACAAGCTGGTATCAAAGGGTCTTGCGCATGTACCCGAGGGCAGACGCATATTTCTTCAGATGACAGTGCTTGAAAATCTTGAAATGGGCGCTTACACTCAGCCGGGATACGTAAAAGACGGTATCAAAGACGTATTCGAGCGCTTCCCCCGCCTTAAGCACCGTAAAAACCAGATAGCCGGAACGCTGTCAGGCGGCGAACAGCAAATGCTCGCGATGGGCAGAGCGCTTATGAGCAAACCGAAGCTACTTATGCTTGACGAGCCGTCTATGGGGCTGGCTCCCATACTCGTGCAGCAGATTTTTGATATTATCAAGGAGCTGCACGCAGCCGGCACGACCATTCTTTTAGTTGAGCAAAACGCCGAAATGGCGCTTCGTATAGCCGACCGCGCTTATGTGCTTGAATCGGGGCGCATAACAATTTCCGGAACAGGAAAAGAGCTCGCGCAGAGCGATTCAATCAAAAAAGCCTATCTCGGAGGCTGATTTCCGGGACAGGTCAAAGCAGAAAATAAATTTAAAACAATGATTTATTGACACTCTCAAGCAGCCGCTTATGCGGTTGCTTTTTTTATACTTTTTACTCAATATTAAAAATCACATATCCGGCTTGGCATTATAAAACGTTTGCCGAAGCACGGCGACAGCGTCGTTCAGACGGCGCTGTTTTTTTACGCGGCTCCGCCGGCGGGATTAAGGCGGATAATGCGGCGAACCGCTTTGCGGCTGCTGTTCTCTGTCTATATCCGGCGCTTCGGACAGCACCTCCTGCAATAGCTCAAGAAATTTTGCCGCCGGCTTGCTGAACACCTGATATTTTTTCCAAATAACGCTAACTCCCGATTCGGTGCGGGGCGTGAACGGGCGGAAAGTAAGCAGACTTTCCTCATATTCCGGCACCAGTCTTTCAAGGCATAAGGCGCAGCCCATACCGCTTTTTACAAGCAGCGACGCGTTGAATATAAGATTATATGTCGCCGTGATAACGGGACCTCCGCGTTTTGCCCTGAACCTGCTTTCAAGACCGTCACGCATAAGTGACTGACGTGATACAAGAAGCTCAAGCCCGTCAAGATCATCCGGAGTTACCGCTTCCTTCAAGGCAAGCGGGTGGTCCTTCCTCATAAGAAGCCCCCAAATATCCTTATAAGGCATACGTATATAATCATACTTTGATAAATCGGCCGGCTCTATCACAAGGGCAAAATCAAGTATACCGTTTTCGAGCTTTTCAAAAAGGTCGTAAGCGTTTCCGCTGTGCAGATGCACACGTATGCCGGGATAACGGCGGTAAAGCCTGCACAGCGTTTCAGCTGTAAATTCCATTCCGTAGGTTTCTCCCCCGCCGATATGCAGGTCGCCTGACACCTGATCGTTTGAAGCGGCTACCTCTGATTTTGTTTTTTCCATAAGCATGACAAGCTCTTCCGCGCGCCTTCTTAATATCATTCCTTCCTCTGTGAGGGTGACCTTCCGGCTTCCCCTTACAAAAAGCTGTTTTCCAAGTTCCTCCTCAAGCGCCTTTATCTCCCTCGACAGCGGAGGCTGGGTCATATTAAGCGCCTTTGCAGCGCGGGTTATGTTTTCCTCACGTGCCACGGCTAAAAAATATTCAAGTGTGCGTATATCCAAATGTATCACTTCCCTGCTCTGATTATATACAAGTTTCCAATACTTTTCAAGTATGTAAATAAATATAATATATGTATTTGATATTTTATATACCAACCGTTATTATATAATTAAAAGAAAGGAGACGGGCAAACTTTGAAAACGGTTAAAAGTACGGTAAGTCAGACTCTTTCAGACGCCGGATGCGGCAGAACCGCCGCCTGCGGAATAGAGAACCTGCTGAACGCCGGAAAAAAGCTGCTTGGGAAGCCGCATACGGGACAAAGAAATCTGCCTGTCCCGATTATCTTTTATACAGTCTGAAATAGGAGGACATAAAATGAGAACCGTTTTTTTGCTGACGCTTTTTTCACTGCTGTCACTTTGCCTTGTATCGTGCGCCGATAATAATACTCCGGCTTATTCCTCCGAAAGCGAAGCGTACAGCATTATAAATGAAAGCAATGACAGTTCTGCCGCTTCGGTCAATACAAAAATAGAGCTTGTGATAAATTCACAGGTGCTTACCGCCGTTCTTGAGAATAATTCTTCAGCCGACGCGTTTGCCGCTCTTCTTGAGAACGGACCTCTGACATTATCAATGAGTGACTACGGCAATTTTGAAAAAACGGGAGAGCTTCCCGAACCGCTCGTAAGAAACGACAGCTCGATAACGGCAGAACCCGGAGATATTATTCTTTATCAGGGAAAAACGGTGACCGTATATTACGGTTACAACACATATAATTTTACGCGGCTCGGCAGAATAACGGATATTACAGGCGAAGAGCTTAAAGAGCTTCTCGGAGAAAATAATGTGACCGTTATATTCAGGCTGACAGATTATTAAAAAAGGAGAAACCGCATATGTCAGAAAAATTGAAGCTAACAGAAGAATGGGATAAAGTTTTCCCTAAAAGTGACAAAACTGACCATTCAAAAGTCACCTTCATAAACCGATACGGAATAACCCTTGCCGCGGATCTTTACGCTCCGTCGGGAGCTTCGGGCAGGCTGCCGGCAGTGGCGGTCTGCGGACCGTTCGGAGCGGTAAAGGAGCAAAGCTCCGGACTTTACGCAAATGAACTGGCTGAAAGAGGATTTCTGACCCTTGCCTTTGACCCGTCCTTCACCGGTGAAAGCGGCGGCAAGCCGAGATATGTGGCATCGCCCGATATAAACACGGAAGACTTCTGCGCCGCGGTGGATTTCCTTTCGGTCTGCGAAAAAGCCGACCCGGAAAAAATCGGCATACTCGGTATATGCGGCTGGGGCGGAATGGCCTTAAACGCAGCGGCGGCCGACACGCGCATAAAAGCAACCGTAACCTCCACAATGTACGATATGACAAGAGTTACCGCCAAAGGTTATTTTGACGGAGAAGACAGCGAGGAAGCCCGCTTCGCCAAAAGGGACGTCATATCCCGCCAGCGGACGCAGGATTATAAAAACGGCAGCTGCGCTCTTGCCGGCGGTCTGCCCGAAAGCGTGCCGGACAGTGCCCCGCAGTTTCTCAAGGATTATTTTGCCTACTACAAAACTCCGCGCGGCTACCACCCGCGCTCCCTCAACTCAAACGGCGGCTGGAATATCACTTCCTCGATTTCGCTTCTGAATATGCCTATTCTGACATACAGCGGTGAGATACGCTCAGCCGTGCTTATGATACACGGCGACGACGCCCATTCCTGCTATTTCAGCAAAGACGCTTTCGCCGCCCTAAAGGGCGCAAACAAGGAGCTGCTGCTGATTCCCGGAGCGTGTCACACGGATTTGTACGACCGCATGGATATAATACCGTTTAACAAAATAGTATCGTTTTATAAAAAATATCTGTAACTTAAAAAAGCAAAGCCGCAGGCGTTATCGGGGAAAATTATCCCGGTAATGCCTGCGGCCGCTTTCTATATAAAATTATTTTCCTTCTCTTAATTTGTTGATTTTATCCCTCAAATACGCCGCGTGCTCAAACTCAAGTATCTTTGCCGCCTGCTTCATTTCGGCGGTCAGGCGCTTGATTTCAGCCTCACGCTCAAGTCTTGACATCTTTGATACAGGCTTCTCGTTTTTCACCTTTGTGCCTATCTCAATAATATCCCTCACGTCTTTTATTACGGTTTTCGGAACTATTCCGTGTTCTTTATTGTATTTTTCCTGAATGGAGCGTCTTCTCTCGGTTTCGGTTATCGCCCTTTCCATTGACGGAGTAACGCTGTCAGCATACATTATAACCTCGCCCTCTGCGTTTCTCGCCGCGCGTCCCACCGTCTGAACAAGCGACGTCTCGCTGCGCAGGAAGCCTTCCTTGTCGGCATCAAGTATGACCACAAGCGAAACCTCCGGAATATCGAGGCCCTCACGCAGAAGGTTGATTCCCACAAGAACGTCAAATTCGCCGAGGCGCAGATCACGTATTATCTCCATACGCTCCATAGTGTCAATATCGTAATGCATATACCTTACCTTAACAGAAAGCCCTCCGAGATACTCGGTTAGATCCTCCGCCATTTTTTTGGTAAGCGTAGTGACCAGCACGCGTTCTCCCCTGCCGGTGCGTATATTTATTTCGGAAACGAGATCGTCGATCTGCCCCTCGCTCGGTCTTACCGAAATCTTCGGGTCAAGCAGTCCGGTCGGGCGAATTACCTGCTCGACAATCTGCGCCGCGTGCTGCTTCTCGAAATCTCCCGGCGTTGCCGAGACGAAAACCGCCTGATTTATATGACTGTAAAACTCCTCAAAATTAAGCGGTCTGTTATCAAAAGCCGACGGCAGTCTGAATCCGTATTTCACAAGGTTTTCCTTGCGCGCCCGGTCTCCGCCATACATTCCCCTCACCTGCGGCAGCGTAACGTGCGACTCATCGACAAAAAGCAGAAAATCGTCCGGAAAGTAATCAAGCAAGGTGGACGGAACGCTTCCGGGTTTTCTGCGCGACAGCACTCTTGAGTAATTCTCAACGCCCTTGCAGGTGCCTATTTCACGCAGCATCTCAATATCGTATTCGGTTCGCTGACGTATGCGCTGAGCCTCAATAAGCTGTCCGTTTTCGGTAAAATACGCGACACGTTCCTCAAGCTCGTCCTTTATTTCCTTTATCGCCTCCTCCAGCTTATCATGCGACACGATATAATGCGACGCCGGATATATAGCCGTATGCGATAGAATCGCCTTGATTTCTCCCGTTACCGTGTTTATCTCGCTTATGCGGTCTATCTCGTCACCGAAAAATTCTACACGGACGGCGTTTTCGTAGGCGTTTGCCGGAAAAATCTCTACCGTGTCTCCCCTGACTCTGAATTTGTTCCGCACAAAATTTATATCGTTTCTCTCGTACTGAAGGTCAACGAGCTTCGCAAGCAGCTCGTCACGGCTTTTTTCCATTCCGGTGCGCAGCGATATTACCATATTCTTATAATCGATAGGATCTCCGAGCGAATAAATGCAGGACACGCTCGCCACAATTATAACGTCGCGCCGTTCAGAGAGAGCGCAGGTGGCGGAATGGCGCAGCTTATCGATTTCATCGTTTATCGCCGAATCCTTTTCGATATATGTGTCGGTTCCCGGTATATAGGCTTCAGGCTGATAGTAATCATAATAGGAGACAAAATACTCTACCGCATTCTCAGGGAAGAATTCTCTGAACTCACTGCAAAGTTGTGCGGCGAGTGTTTTGTTGTGAGCGAGAACAAGCGTCGGGCGGTTGACATTGGCGATAATATTTGCCATTGTAAAAGTTTTTCCCGAACCTGTAACACCCAGTAAAACCTGCTCTGTAAAGCCTTTTTCAACCCCTTCGGTGAGTTTTTGAATTGCCTCCGGCTGGTCGCCCGTAGGCTTATAATTTGAATGTAAAATAAACTTGTCCGGCATATTCTCATCCTCTTAATATGATCAATATAGGCCAATAACACAGAAAAAATTCGTGTAATTATTTCTTTAAAATCGGCTCTGAAATCTGTCCTATATGGTATTACACGAATTTTGGTCACAAATTTATGCTTTAATGGGAAATTCCAACACCGTAATACACAATAAAACAGTATAATGTTCGTTAAATTATTTTAGCATAAAAAAATTAAATTGTAAATATATCGGGAGCAGCGTTTTCTGTGCTGCCCCGCTAATATACTTATGTTGTTAAACTGTCGAACGCAGCAGTCACATCAATATAACTGTAATCAAATACATTTTCCTTTTCATTGAAATCGACGGATTTTTCCGGTATTACTTCATTCATATATTCGCTGAGTTCACTTACTCCGTCTGCAATGATTTCCTGATTATCTACATAGATATCAGCTGTCACTATTTCTTTTGCGTGACCGAGTATCTTGGAAATTGCCTTTAAATTAAAGTCATTTTTCATAAGCAGCGTTGCATAACTGTGTCTCAAATCATGCCATCTGATATTCGGCAGACCGCTTTTTTTCAAAATCTCCTTAAAAGATTCAAAATGATATTGCATACTGCGAGGCCGCCCATAGCTCGAACAGCATATATAATCCAAGTCCTGAAATAAATTGCTTCGTCTGCTTCTATTTCTTTCGTACTGCTCCCGGGATTTTAATATTTCCTCAAAAACAAAATCAGGTATATCAAGTATTCTGTTGCTTGACTTTGTTTTAAGTTTGATTTCCTGCTTTGTTCTTGTTTTTGGCGCAACCACGGTATCTTCTGAATTCGCTGCTCTTCCCAATTGTCTTGAAACGTGAAGCTTTTGGCGAACAAAGTCAACATCACTGTATTTCAGCCCGTTTATTTCTCCTCTGCGTAAGCCCATAAGCACTGCAAAAAGCACTTGCATATAAATTCCCGTACCTCGGCTTGCATTTATCAGAATAACAATCTGCTCTAAGTTTAATGTGTTGCTTTCCTTAATTGTTCTTGTATGATAAAGATCTTGAGCAACACTCTTCGGCAATGGAACACCTTTGGCTGGATTATCAAAAACAAAGCCTTTGTTAACTGCATATTGCATAGAGATGTTCATTATATTTTTGACGACTTGCGCCATAGTATGAGATTTTTCTGCAATAGCAATATACATATTTTTAATATGTACACGCGTCAGGTCTGTTATGTACATTTTGCCCAGGATGGGCAAAATATGATTCTTTATTGCATTTTTATAGGAGTAATAGGTATTTGCCGTTGTCCGAACCTTTATATCTGTTTCAAGCCATTCTGCTAAAAAGTTTGATACAGATTGCTTCTTTGGAACAATAAATGTCTTTGTAACTAGCTGTGCAATTGTTTTTTCCCGTTCACTGTTTGCATCCTTCTTTGTTGCAAAGCCGGAAAACTGTCTTATTTCTTCTGTACCATCATCAAAGCGCAGCAAAACTCGAAATCCGTATTTCTTCTTTACTTTGATAATATTATAAACCTTATGTTCAATTATGTTTTTTGCTTCTGTCAATTAACTTCCTCCTCCGGAATAAATGTGTTATCCAAAAATGCTTTAATATTATCGCTTTCATCTGATATATCGCAGTAGTATTCAAAGGTTGTATTTATTGAACTATGACCCAGCAAGGCCGATATCTTCGATAAGCTTGCTCCGTTTTCAATCAATATAGTAGCATACATATGCCTTAATCCGTGAACGGAAATTGCTGGTAAGGACGCCTTTTTACAAAGCTTATTCAAAGCAGTATTAAAAGCACTCATACTATGAGGGCTTCCGTTTTCCTGACAACTTATATAATTGAAATCGTTGTACTTATCCTTATATTTCGCCTTATTGTTTTCTATTCTTTCTTTTCTTCGTACTAATTCATCAATGATTACCTTCGGAATTTTCAATTTGCGAAGACTGTTAGGAGTTTTAGGCGGGCGTTCCGTCAATTCATATTTAGTGATTTTGCTTCCGCTTTCAGGAGGTATTATAGGGTTAGCGGCAAGCTGGCGCTTAATTGTAACTGTTTCATCTTCGGTGTTGAAATCATTGAATTTTAAGCCTAAAATCTCTCCTTTTCTCAGTCCGCAAAACAACGCCAGCAATATCTCCAAATACCATGAATTTTCTTTGGCAAATAAAAGGAATTGTTTAACCTCTGCCTTATTATATATAGTAATTTTAGGTTTATTACGCTTGTAAGGTCTGGTGCCCGGCATAGGATTTGATTTTATATATCCTTCCACGAGTGCGTGCTTGAAGGCAATACTGAGAACCTCTCGGCATTTGTTACCGGCTGACGGAGAACTTTTGGAGCACTGAAGCAGGAGTGCATCAAGATAATCAACGTTTACAAGCGAAAGCTTAATTTCATTTTGAATATTTTTCAGTATAATATCATATATCATATGAGCCATTACCATTCTCGTGGTATTCCGTATCAAAGGTGAAAAGTCCTTTTCAAACCAAATTTTCAAATAATTACCCAATGTGATATTTCCGCTGTTTCTTTCTGCCATCGACAAGCAGCTTTTTTCAAACTCCTCAAGACACCGCCAATAATTTTCTTCAGCCTCTTTTTGTGATGCAAAACCGCCTTTCTTGCCGTATTTTATTTTGCCGTTACCATCAATGGATTTTGTTCGATGATACCATGAACCTCGCTCAAAAAATGCCACACTGTGCTTTTTCGGTTTGCGATTTGAAACACTTTCTTTAAGCTTGTAATTGTCATATGCCCTCATATGTTATCATCCTTTCCGTTCAACCAATTATCAAAAGATACTTTCGGCACACGAATCGATTTCCCGAATTTCAACACCTTAAAAGGCTTCTGTTCTTTGTATACCTTATCAAGTAAAGCGTATGTACTGTTCCTTCCAAGTGACAACAGCTTTTGTATATCCTCAACATTGTAAACCATTTTATTTGTTTCATCGTTCAACATACACTCTTTATTCGGCGTATTCATACTATTACACTCCATTATATTTTTCCATTGTGCAAGCCAACATTTCGCACACTTGACAAAACGTTATCTTCTATTTCATAATCAAATCCGAGACGAACCTGACAATAACAGCATGGCTCTTTTTCTATTTGAAGATAATCTGTTCTGTGCACTTTTGTCTTAGGTCTTGACAGAAAATTGTTCAAGCATTTATGGCATAATGTCAATATCATTTCTTTCATTCCTCTCAAACGGTTCTCTATATAACGTCAAAAATATCGTTTTTTATGCATAGTTTTCTGATAATTTTCTTGATTTTATTTTCAGCGCCTGATATTGACCTTGAAATTGTGCTTTGA
This sequence comes from uncultured Clostridia bacterium, assembly GCA_944376655.1. Lineage (GTDB taxonomy): Bacteria > Bacillota > Clostridia > Oscillospirales > Acutalibacteraceae > UBA737. Next base: position 78,203 of record CALWDJ010000002.1, on the reverse strand, counting down.
CAAACACCCTCATCTTTTGCAATTTCTTCTTCTTTTTTTCCGCCAACATAGTGGCTTAAAAATCTTCTTAATTGAATGTCTGAGAGTTTATTCCTCGCTATGTTTAAAATAAATTGAGCGCTCATTAATGTACTTTTTATATCCAAGCCTCTGAAACTCGTCAAACGCGGTTGAAACACAGCGCAGGCGGTATTTCCCTACACTATTTGACAAGCTCACATCAATTCCTGCCTTGCTGTTTGCCTCAATAAAATCAATGGCAGTTCGGTCATTTGAAAAAGCCTTTGCACGAAGTTTTTCACCTGATGTCAATTTGCTCGATAATCCCGTCTGCGCCGCAAAAAGAAACGCTTCGTCTTCCGCTGAAAGATCGTAATAGACCTTGCACAGAACAGGAAGGTGCTTGCCGCCGTTAAGCTTAATTCTTGCAAGAATTGTATGCTGACCGTCAAAAACAAAGTATTTTCCGTCGCGGAAGCTTACTTTAGGCTCGTTGGCTATTCTTTCATCGAAATGCGCAGCAATGTCATTTGCTCTTGTTGAATCTGTTTGTCTCTGATACTGTGAAATAGCAGTTAAAATTTTGCTGCTGTCTATGGTTTCAAGCTTATATACTGAATTTTTAGTTGCTGTCATATGTGTTCTTCCTCTCTATTTTTGATATATATATCCGAAACTCATTAAGAGCTTCCATTGTTTTTCGCTGATACCGCTCATCAGAAAGCAATTTAGGAAACCGCGTAAAATAATTGTTGCAAAGATCAATCAGATCGCCGACTGCGGCTCCTATTGAGTTGATAATGTCCTCCTCATTTACACAGGAAACCGAATCCGCTTCTGTATCCGGAGCAATGCGGTCTACGCTTTGCACCTTTATTTTGTTACGGGGCAAACTTCGCCTATCCGTCAGAGTACGAAGTCTTTCCGCTGCATCTTTTCTTTTTTCCATCGGCAGCCTGGCAATTCCTTTGATTGCCTGGTCAGTCGGATTTATCGTGCCGTTAAGCACTTCTTTTCTGATTCCCGGAAGCACTTCTTCCGCAGCGTCAAGCCCTCGGCTGAATTCCTGCGAATAGCGTATCATACTTTCAGAAACTCCGTTTTTCTCTGCTAATGCTGTACGTGTTCCGTGTATATTGTGGTCTGGGTTAAAATAACCCAGACCACTTTCTTTAGCTAAAGTGTACTGGTTTCCGTGAAATTTACAGCTCTTTTTCTCGGCTTCGTATTGCTTTCCACGGAGATATTTTATATATCTTTCAGAAAGGTTTCGGCCTCCAATTTGATTTTTGCATATCCATGCGATCGCCTCATATTTGTCCTCAAAATGCTTTTCAATAATCTTACATTCTATTTCCGGATGCTTTTGTAAAATCTTATATCTGCTGTGTCCGTCAATAATGAAGCCTTTCCAGATGATAATGGGCATCAGCAATTCACCTTCGGCAACAATGTTATCCTCCAGTTGTGTAAATTCATCCGGACTGATAGGAGGAATAATCTCCTCGAACTCCGGATTTATCTTCAGTTCATATTCCAACATCATTACCACCTTTTTCGTATTACCACCTAAGCACACAATCAACCAACATTGACGGAACCAGGTGTTTCGCTTTACTTTTAATCAATGGCACACAAGTTTTACAATCAATTGTGTGCTTAGGCAGTACATCCTATTTGTCCTCAACACCCCGGATGTAACGGGAACAACACAGGTGGCTGATGCAAACAGCTCCATGGGAGTCTCACCCTCGCTCCTTCTTTATGGACCGACCGCGAATTACGGAAGTATCATTATCCCCTGTAACCGTCATCGCCTCTTTGTCTGCCGACAAATAACAAAGTGAAGGTGTTTATCGCTACATTCCTTTCGGAAGATCCCGGCGCACCCGCTTTACGGCTCGGATTACAGGTAATGTGCCTGTGTGATGTATATTCAGTTTTAAAAGTTCTCGGAAATTACTTTCCTCACCTAACGTCAAAAATCGGGAAAAATATGCATAGTTTTAAAAAAATTTTTTCAAAAATTTTTTCTCACCTAAATGAAAAGAAATGCGGAGCCTGATTTTTACAAATCAAACTCCGCATTTCTTATTTAAATCATCGACAATATTTTTAATGCTTAACTAAATTAAATTTATTAATTCTTATTGAATTGCAAAATAAACTATGTTATAATTTAAGCACACAAATGTTATAATTGTTAAATGAGGTGTTTTATGAAAAATTCGGATATTATAAAATCTATTCGTGTAAAATTGAATATAAGTCAATCTCAACTCGCAGAAAAACTGGGCGTTAGTTTTGCTACGGTTAACCGTTGGGAAAAAGGACACTGCGAGCCTTCTCAGATCGCTTTGAAAGCAATAAAAAGATTATGTGATCATAATAAGATTGACTTTGCTCAATTTGAAGGTAACCACTATATCATTGGTAACGGCTCCATTACCCTTTATCATGGTTCAAAATCCGGCATTAACGGAACGATAGAACCCAAAAGCCGAGATAGATGCGACTTTGGTAAAGGCTTTTATATGGGGACAGATAAAACCCAGCCATTGACTCTTATCTGCAATTATCCTGATGCCAAGTTATATACCATTAAAGTTGATTTAACTGGGCTTAAAATACTGGATATTGAAGTTGGTATTGATTGGGCATTACTGGTTGCCTTTAACCGTGGGAAAATAGAATCTGCAAAAGGTACAGCAATTTATAATCGAATTGCTGAAATGTCAAAAGACTGTGATATGATCATAGGTTTTATCGCCAATGACAGAATGTTTGTAGTACTGGATAGATTCTTTAACGGTGAAATTACCGATATTGCATTAATTAACAGCTTATCTGCACTTAAGTTAGGCAAACAATATGTAGCTTTAACTGAAAAGGCATGTAAACAAATTGAAATTATTGAAGCGAAAACGCTCAGCGATAAAGATCGTAAAACCTTAAAAAGTACTAGCGAAGATAATAGAACTAAAGGAATCGCATTAGCAAACGAAATTTGTATAAAATATCGTCGGGAAGGTTTATTTTTCGATGAAATTATAAAGGCTGGTGAATAACCATGAGCAAACTTAATAAATTACAACTTCAAATGTGTGATATACAAGGGCGCTTATTTGAACTGGCATTAAAAAATGGCTACGATTCCCCGGAGTTTATCAAAGCATTTATGAACAGCAATGTTGCACTTGCTTTAGATGACACCTATGACCGACTTCAATGGGCCGGCGAGGAATATATACTGGAAGAGCTCAACGACGAAGTTGGGGGGCTGCCTCCTGCAGGTCAAACCTATCACAATGAAGTCATGTATTGGACAGGTTATACCTATCGCTATTGGCATTATTATACCGGCGAGTCAAGTAAAGAAATATACAAAATAGCTAGCCCTGAAATGATGAATCAAAGCTGGCTTGGATTTCACACTTTAAGTGTTAATATGGCTATCGATGATTTAAAAGAGATCTATAAAAGGAAAAATTAACAAGGGAGAAATTAAATTGTATATTTCAAAGCTTTCCCTTAAGGGATATAAAAACTCACATAATCTTTCTGAGATTCCACTGCAACGTGGACTTAATATTCTTCTTGGTGAAAATGGTTGTGGTAAAACGACCATAATAAATGCTTTAAGATTGATTTTACGTGAAAACGAATCTTACTCTTCTCTTAATACAGACGATTTTTATTGTTCTCTAGATAAATCTTATAAGGATAGCGAAATAGAAATTGATGCTGATTTTTCCGAACTAACAGACAATGAAACTATTACTTTTCTTACATGGTGTGATGCTAATTTCAATGCTCATTTACACTTATCCATATCAGAAAACATTTCTCGTCCTGGGTATTTCAAAAGAAAATATTGGGGTGGAAATTCTACTGCCAGCATATTTGAGGAAGACGCTTTTGATCGTGTTGAGTGTATTTACTTACCTCCTCTACGTGATGCCGAGTCAAAACTTTCAAACGGCAAGCGATCCCGCCTCGCACTTCTATTAAAAAAACAATATGGTAACAATGCAGATTCCCTAGTAGATAGTTTTAGAAACTTTAATAATCGAATTACAGAAAACGCTGATGGGCAGTACAAAGAAATTGATATGATCAAATCAACAATCAACACTAAAATCAAAGATGCACTTGGCTCTCAGCTTGGACAGAGCATAAACTTACAGTTTTCTGAAATAACATTTAATAAAATTATCGAGAATATTCGCATGGTCTTTTTTCCGCATAGTGGCGAAACCAATATTGAAAAGTTCCGCGACTTAGCCACAAATAGCTTAGGTTATAACAATTTGTTGTATATTGCTACCGTTTTTTCTGAGTTGGAATTGATTAAAGATTCCAATATTTTCACTGTTTTGTTGATTGAAGAACCTGAAGCGCATTTACATCCACAGCTACAAATTAAGTTTGTTAAATACCTTCAATCTCTTTCTGAATCTCTATCAAATGCACAAATTATAGTTTCCACTCATTCACCAGTTCTCGCATCTTCTGTAAATATCAATCGCTTAATACATCTTACGGAGAAATCAGATAGAATTGTTGCTACCGCTATGTATGATAAGATTTTCGGGAATACCGTCACATTAGACTATATTAATCGGTGGCTTGATGTTACAAAGTCTACAATGCTATTTTCTCGTGGTATCATCCTTGTTGAAGGTATTGCTGAAGCTATGCTTATACCTCATTTGGCAGAAATCGTATTGAAAAACCACAACAAGTATGCTGTAGAAAACGGCAAGCCCGCCATTGGAGATTCATTAGACGAAATGGGTGTTTCTGTAATAAATATTAATGGTATAAATTTTATGCATTTTATGAAACTGTTTGCCAATTTTGATGGGTCTTCTGGTTCTAATATTCCTATTTACTGCGCCGGATTAACCGACCGGGATCCCGGTAAGGATATTTTCCCAACCAAAGACTCTACACCGACCTGTCATAACCCGATGAAAAGTTATCTTGATGAGATAAATCAAAATGAATATACCAAGTTATACATATCGCCACTAAAAACATTTGAATATGACTTGGGAATTGATAATACAGTCGCTCTTGCAACAGCTTTAAAAAGCATATGGCCAAAAAAAACTGGTACTGTACTGACAAAATTAACAAAGATTATTGATAAAAATGGTGAATACGAAAACGATGAAGATTTATCTAAAGATAGCCAATTTATTTATGAACATATTGAAGTAGTAGGAAAAGGCATCTTTTCTTATGCCTTATCCCAAAATATCAATGATAATTTTACTGTCCCTAGATACATAAAAGAAGCCGTATTGTGGGCTTGTGGGGGAATATTATATGATCATAACTGAGAAACAAACTAAATTATCGAAGACACTTTGCAATGTTGACGATATAGCGCACTGTCCTTATTTTAAAGATGATATATGCAAAAGGTTTCACACTTGTAAGATTAGAGAAAAAACAGATGAACAACTAAACTATATCTTATCTTCGAACAACCAGTGCACATATCTTGAGGCTTGTGCAGGTAGCGGAAAAACTGAAGCTCTTGGCATGAAATCAGCATATGAAATTTGTAATTGGAGACACAAAGATTCAGGTACAGCCGTTTTGACTTTTACGAACGAAGCCGCTGCAACAATTTTTGACAGAGTAGCTCTTTTTTACCCGCACCAACTATCATACAACCACTTCATTGGAACTTTCACCAGTTTTGTTCATGGATACATTGCTCAGAAGTTTGGCTCTGCAGTATATCATAAAACAAATACAAACAAAGATCTTTCGTTTAGAATTATAGATACTAACATAAATATATACGACAACCAATGGCTCAATAATTACACTGTTAACTTTCCAATGCCACCAGCCAAAAAGATTTATGCAAATCAATTATCTTTTCACCTTAGTACCAAATCTTGGCATATACATTCAGGAGAGCGTACTATCTCGCTGCTTGAATTCTATAAACAACCAGATGTGCAGCAATTAATTAAAGAACTTAGACAAAAAAAGAAAAATTCAGGTTTATTTCAATTTAATTATTTGCTTGATAAAGTTTTAATATGCAAAAAGTCTTTTTGGAATGACGGATTTGCTACATTTGAAGATATGAATTTTATAGCAGTATGTTGCTTAGGGAATGAAACTATCCGTAACAAAATTGCAAAAAGATTTCCTTTGATCCTTATTGATGAATGTCAAGATTTGTCTGCGATGGAACTTCGCATATTAAAATTGCTCCAACAAGGTGGTAGCTGTATTCATTTGATTGGCGATCTCAATCAAGCAATTTATTCCTTTAAGGATGCACTTCCTGAAGTATTAACTAAGCATATTCAAGAAAACAGTTTTGTAACGCTGCGACTAAGTAATAATTTTAGAAGCACGCAAAAAATTGTCGATGTATCCCGCACGCTTCAAGGTATATCAACACCACTAACCGGAAATGAAAATAGTTTATTTAATGAAAATGATGCACTGTATTTTGAGTATGACAACGAATGTGACGTAATACAATGTTTTGAGGAATATCTGAAAAAAGTTAATATTGATTTAGGGGCGGCAATTGTTTTGACTAGGAATTCCAATCATAAGAATCTACTCTCCACTAGCAAATCCGTTGATTATTCTAAGCATCCTGTTATTTATGCTATACAATTGTGGAGAACACGAAATCCAAGTAATCAAATGAAGGCATTGCAATTTATCGGATACCAAATTCAAAAGTGGTCAAAAGTATCCGGAAGATCTGATAGGTATTATTGTCCAAGCGAATTATGCACTGCTTATCAATGGCGTTTAATACTTCGTGATATTCTAAACGATTTATGTGCTGACACCACAGTAAGCAATTTTGAAAATATAACATATTCCTCTTGGTATCAATCTGCGAAAAAACTTGTACTCGAAATCATTTACAACCACACACAAAATGTTTTTAAAAATGATATCACCTCAACTGCTTCATTTCGTACTCCAAATGGCACTGCAAATCTACGCATCGAGATTATTACCCTTTGTGAATGTAGTAATGTAAAAGTACAGACTATACACGCCACTAAGGGCTGTAGTTATGAAGCGGTTATGTTAGTCTCAACGCAAAATGCGTCGGGAAAAGCAGGTTACTGGGAAAACTGGCTAAACGACAAACAAGAAATAACCCGAATAGCATATGTCGCCTCTACACGGCCAAAGCATCTACTCTGCTGGGCATTGCCACAACTAAATGACGAACAACGCAAAAAAGTCGAAGCGTTAGGCTTTTGTAAATATCAAGAGTGACATAAAGAGATTCACAAGGCGAAATATCTTGTCCATATCTTTATTCTATATTGTGCCATCCTTGGCCATATTGTTATAAGTTATAATTAATTTATAGTATACTTCAGCAGCATCTGCTTGATATCCTAAATAATCATCTTCGCCATAATCTATAATATCTTCCACGCTAGTGTCCTCATGATCTGTACTAATTAAAATATCGTATTTGTTTAATATTTGTATATGTACAGCACAATTTTTTTAAAAGGCAGCTAAACTCTAACAACCACAATTCATCTCACCATCCCATATCCATTCTATCATGCAGGTTGCTCCTTTAAGTTTAAATTACTATGTAAAATATAATAACACCAAACACAAGGTAGTTCTATTATTTAAAACAAGAAAAAGGCAACACAAGTAAATTCTTGTTGCCTTTTTCACTCCATTACTGATTAGCAAGCCATTTATCAAATGGTTCTTTTGATATTTCGAACACTTGGACCGATTTTTCAGAAATTTTCTTACGATTACTTATTTACACGAATTTAGGTCACAATTTTATCTGAATTATGCTGTTTTACGATGTGTTTTTTCGTGTTACGATGTCCCGCAAACCCGCATAAATAAAGGATTTTTGATATATCGGGTCTCATAGGAGACAAAATACTCTACTGCATTGTTTGGGAAGAACTCTCGAAATTCACTGCACAATTGAGCCGCCAGGGTTTTATTGTGCGCCAGGACGAGCGTAGGACGGTTTATATTGGCGATGATATTCGCCATCGTGAAGGTTTTGCCCGAACCCGTAACACCCAATAAAACCTGCTCCTTAAAGCCTTTTTCGATACCAACGGTTAGTTTTGCGATTGCCTCCGGCTGGTCTCCGGTCGGCGCATAAGGGGCAACCAATTCGAAATGATCCACAGCAAAAACCTCCTTTTTTCGTAGTAAAAAGTGCGCCTATAGGCCACAAATTCGTCAAGACTGCATACTCTGCTTTTTTTGAAAAACGGTTAAAAACTGCCGTTTGACGAATTAGGTCACTTTTTTAAAATTTGCGAACTGTACGAACTTATCGAACTACACAATATGCCAACGTTGTATTATACCATAAAAACACGAAAAATAAAAGAGGGATTACATAAGCACAACAAGGCTGGATAAATAAGGATAAAATCTGTTCCGCTGAAGCATATCGGACAAACTTGATAAAATGCGCTGCATATTCAAGCGTCTCTTGCTACCCAATTACTGTTATGCACAGCAAATATTTTTTATAACACTTTTTCTAAATGTATTACAACACTTTCTCCTGTGCCTTGAGCCATATTGGTAAAAACTATCCCTGCATTCATCAGCATTGCGCCGGAAAATACTTCGCCCGTTTCTATATCTTTATAATAAGCCTTTGCTTCAAGTCCACGAAGTCTTATTATCAAATGCTGATGACATTCCCACCGCATTGTAACAAGTGTAATCATAGCCTTTGATTTGTCGGGTGACACAAACTGCCATGCCGCTCTGTACGGATTTTCAAACGGAGAAATCAGCCTATATAGATCTCCCCTGTTAATAAGTTCATAATCCTTGTGATATTCCTCTACTTGCCGACGGATAATTTTTATTTCTTCATCGTTGAGCCTGGTCGGATCAAGCTCCAACCCAAAAGTACCCCACCTTGCAACCCTGCATTTAGTTTCATAGCCAGTCCTGTTTGTTGCCGAGGCATGCGACCCCATAGTCGAGGCAGGATAGCACATTGAAGTTCCGAACTGGATATACAACCTTTCTATCGGGTCAGTATTATCGCTCGCCCAAATTTGCGGCGAATAACAAAGCATCGCCGGGTCGAAGCGTGCACCGCCACCCGAGCAGTTCTCAAAAAGAATATTCGGAAAACTTGTTACAAGCCGGTTCATCAGGTCGTATGTTCCAAGCACAAATCGATGAAAAAACTCCTTTTTCCGCTCCGGAGGCAAGAGTACAGAGTCGGCATCGGTAATATTTCTGTTGAAATCCCATTTCAGATATTCGATATTATTTTGTGACAGTACCGAATACATCTGTTTCCATATGTTATCTCTTATGTCCTCGCGAGAAATATCTATCACATACTGGTTTCTTCCGAGCATAGGCTCTCTGCCTGACACTTTGACACACCAATCGGGGTGAGCGCGGAACAAATCGGAATCGGGTGAAATCATTTCCGGTTCAAACCAAATACCGAACTTCAGCCCCTCGGCATTGATACGCTCTATAAGCTTATTAAGTCCGCCCGGCAGTTTATTTTTGTTTACATACCAGTCACCGAGCGAGGAAGTATCGTCATCTCTGTGACCAAACCAGCCGTCGTCCATAACAAGCAGTTCCACGCCTAATTTTTTGGCTTCCCTTGCAAAGCTTATGAGCTTATCTTCATCAAAATCAAAATAGGCGGCTTCCCAGCTGTTAATCAACAGAGGTCTTTTTTCGGTTTTATAACGTCCCCGTGTTAAATTATTGTTATAAAATCTGTGCAGCTTACGGCTCATTTCTCCTATACCGCCCATAGTAAACACCATTACTGCCTCAGGGGCATAAAAGCTTTCGCCGCTGTTAAGCAGCCACGAGAATGTCTGCGGTTCGATTCCCATAACAAACCTTGTGGTGCAGTTAAAATCACATTCCGCAAGCGCTGAAAAGTTGCCGGAATATACAAGATTGAAGCCGTAAACATCACCGTGTTCCTCATCGGAGCCCCTTTGTGCCAGCGCGACGAATGGATTCTGAGTATTGCTTGAAGACCCGCGTCTGCTCTCAACCCCCTGAACTCCGTGGGCAAGTCTGCGCCGCTCGATATTTCTTTCCTTTGCGTGACAGCCGTAAAGAGTGATCATATCGTAATCCATATCAGGCAAATCGAGGCACAAACTCATCACTCTTTCGATTCGCATTTTATCTGAAGAGACATTTTTAACCTTTGTATGTCTTGTTATAACGTCATATTCTGGAAAAACGGTATAATAAAGTGTGATCTCCGCTCCCGTAACAAAATCCTCTGTATAAATCTCAAGTGTCTGTGCCTCACTTTCATTGTTAACATAAGTTGACGGCATTCCCTGTATTTCTTTTTTCCCGTTATATATTTTATATCCCGTATAGCGTATATCGGTAATGCTGTCGCCGTTTTTATTTATAATTTCAAGTGCGGAAATCCTGAAATCTCCCGCTCCGTATGTGCCGTATTCAATAGGCGCGGTATCTGGGGAAAAGCCGTTCTCACCTATCACCGGATTAACGGGACTGAAGGAAGCATTTGTCGTTCGCTTCTCTCTGTCCGGCACATAGCTTTCAGGAATATATGCTCCGTAATACAGATTTAAAATATAGTTTTCATCATAAACAGCTACTATATAGCTTGAATTGTCGGTATCAAGCTTAAAGGTTTTGGTTTTTTCGTCATAAAATATCGGCATATTTACCTCCATAAGCAAATGAGAAATTCGGGTTCTTTTATCCGCAAGCGGCTATCAACCGGTTTGCAAACAGTAATACGCTTTTCAAGCAACAATCCTTTTACTATACTTCACAGACTGCCATTCCTTTTTTCTTCCAAGAAATGATATTTGCACATAGTAAATTCCAGCTCTGGAAACCCTGATTATTTACTCCTCGTCCCGTTTCCGGATCGTAATATTCGTGCATCTCTCCGCACTCAGCTATATCCTGACCGAAAAGCATTACAGTCTTATCCGCAAGCTCTTTTGCAAGCCCGTCATACCCGTATTTCAGCAGGGCTCTGAATGTAATATAATTTGATACTCCCCATACAGGGCCAAGCCAGCACGAGGGATTACTGCTTTTTACAATCTGATACATTTTTTCACATTTGGAAAGTGTGCGGACTCCCCAAGGAGCATAAAACAGTCTTTCGTCAAGATAGTTTTCCTTGACCATTCGCTCTGCCTGCTCCTTTGTTGCTATGCCCGCCCACATAGCCATAAATCCAGACCAGACGTCTATACGCTGAATAAGTGTATTCCAGTTTCGCGGACAGCCGCTGTGCAGCGTTTGATTAGGATCTACTGGCAAGAGATTTAAGTCAACACTGTAATAAAAGCCGTTACGTTCGTCATAGCAAAGCTCGCGGATAGTTTTTTTAAGTGTTTCGGCAGCTGCCCGGTATTTTTCCGCCTCGCTCTTCATTCCCAGTTTTTCGGACAGCTTCGCCATTGCAGATTTTTCCTTATACATCAGGCAGTTTAAAAATATTGAGCCTGAACTGCAGCGTGGTCTGTAAAAGGTGCAAGGATCATTATCCACCCCTATTGCGGTGTCGTCTACAAAATAATACAATCCGCTTTCATGACAGCAGTAATTATCGTAATAGGAAAGATGCCCCGCCAAGGTTGCATAAAGCGGACGAAGCCATTCATAATCGTTATGAGTCATCGCTATAAAAAGCGCGTGCTGAATTAATACAGGCTTACTGCAGTTTACCGCGCCTTTTAAGGAAGCATCGGGAAACGAATTACTGTCGCTTACCATAATATAAATTCTGCCGGTTTCCTTATCGGCACAATCGGCAAAATTTTCAACACACCCCTTTTGATATGGGTAAACGTCGTTGAGAGTGCCTTCGTTCTCTGCCACCTGCGTAATTGCTATGTCCGTAAGCCAGGAATCCCAGTCCCAAAGTTCTTTTGAATAAACCGCTCCCGGAACTATAAATTTATGTTTAAGCTGTCCAACCGGTTCACGTAGTATTTTATTATAGTTTCCCTTAATAAATGAATAAACCGTATTCTCATAATTTATCATATTACACCTTCTTTAAGACATTTCTTATTTTTTGATCGATCAATCGTCAGTTTTTGTTGAAGAAAAAACAGCTAATAGGTTAAATCCTCCATTACGTAAATGTCATTTGAACATTTCCGCTAATCTCCCGGCTGCCGATGCTAAATTTTTAATGCCTTTAAAAATGCTGTCTTCCGAATATTTTTGCAAATATTGGTCAGCTTCCAGTGTTAAATACCCCTGATAACCGATATCCTTCAAGGCTTTTACAACTGCATTGAAATCAATTGACATAGAAAACGGAATTTGATGCAAATCATGCCACCTGTCGTTATCATGAATGTGTAAAGCCTGCAATCTGTCTTTTAATGCATAAATCATTGCGCCAGCTCCGGATCCCGCGCCCCGCATTTCTGCATGTCCTATATCCAGGCATGCCACGAAACATTCGTCGTTAACAGCGTCGATATGTTCAATAAAGCTTTCTGAAGTTGAGCAGGCTGCAAAAGAAGCCTCGTTTTTTACATCATCCCAATTCCACATATTTTCAGCGGCTATTTTAATTCCGCAGGCTCTTGCAAAAGGCAGCACTTCCATATACATTTCCGCATTTTCTTCAGCGGATTTATTATTATCGGGATGAATCACGCAAATTTTACCGCCTGCTTCCGCAGTACATTCTACGGCGCGTTTATAATATGAACGAATGTCCGGACTTGAAGAAGGAAACGGCGCATGAGATTGATTACATTCAATGCCGTTATCATTTCCTATTTTCTTTAGTCTTCGTGCAAAAGCAAGATAATTATTTGATGCAAGCGGATGATAGTTTTCAACAAGTACCTTTCTGTTCCAATCATATCTGCACATTGGCATCATCGAAAAATCCCAAGCGTCAAATCCTGCTTTGGCAACAAGCTCTACTGCTCTTTCCTCGCCTGTTACGACCGCCGCAGACCCTATTTCGGTTGATATTTTCACAGAATCTCTCCCTTTCCATTGCAGTGCCTTAACCATTGACATCACAAATTATAATTGCAACGCGGCACTTTTCGAAGATATTTTTCTTTATTTCGGAATAATCACATGAACCCTTGACCGTACAAATGATCCCCACGTTTTCGCTGTGTCCGCTTTTCGGCGGAACAATATCATAATTAACAAGAAAACCCTCTGCTTTTTTCAAAATATCAAGAACGGATTCGACATCTCCTATATTGCTCAGCTCAATATACAGGTTATTTAGATTTTTTCTCTTTCTTTCAAGCCTGTTCAAAAAAGTAACACTGAAAAAAGCTATGACGGTTGCCGTAATCGCACACGAATAAAAACCGTATCCGATAGCAATTCCCGTTGCTGCAGTGGCCCACATTCCCGCGGCGGTAGTAAGTCCTGTTATTACTGTGCTGTTTCTTATCAATATTGTACCTGCGCCGAGAAATCCTATTCCTGATATAACCTGTGCGGAAAGTCTGGCCAAATCGCCCTGCGAACCCAATATGTTGTTAAGAAAAAGACTCGTAAGTGAAGTCGTTGCGGCTCCTACACAAACTAATATATGAGTGCGAAGTCCCGCCGCTCTCCCGTGTCTTCCGCGTTCGGAGCCTATTATTCCTCCCATAATCGCCGCGGCGAACAGACGTATAACCACAGATACTTCGTTAAACTGAATAAATAGCTGCTGTAGAATATCTTTCAAAAAAATCACCAAAAATAATCATATATTCTAAATAATTACCCGTAAGTAAATTTTATAAGAAGTCCTTATTTGCCAATTAGCGAAACCATTTCAGTTATCTTCTTTATTCAAAAGTAAATATTTTTTTGAGCTGCGGCTGAACACCGGTATCAGGATCGGTTTCCATAACCGTCACGTCCTTCATATATTCATTCCAGCGTTCGACAACCGGGCTTTCTTTTTGAACTCTTGCGGCAAATTCCACACCCTTTTCGCATTCATAATATCCGAACAGTTCATTCCCGGTATTCCAGATTGTATAATTTTTTATTCCTGACTTTTTTAATACCTCAAGCATTTCAGGCCATATCTCATTATGCCGTCTTTGATATTCCGAAAGCTTGCCTTCTATAATCATAGCTTTCCACGCATATTTTTCCATAATAAACTCCCTTCTGCCGCTGAAGCATCAGCACAAATAAGTTATAAAATCTCCGACAGCAACCGACATAAATCAAACTTATATATTTAAAATCTGCCTTTCATTTGCATAAAAAGCGAGTCTAAGATCGCCTTTATAATGTATTTGATGTGATTTTTGCGCTGTTTTATCCCAAAACAGTATCTGCCCGCTTTTCTGCTATTAAGATCTGCTAATGCGATGCCTCAGCTTCACTGCTATATCTTACTTTCCTGTACCCTTCCGCTGTACACATATCTGAACAATAGTCTCAGCCGGTATCAAAAATTATCCGAAAAAATTTTTTCAAGCTGATTTATCCGCGGATACGGGGTTTAGGAAGACTTTATCTCATATTTTTTCGGTGCCGAAATAAATATCCGTATTTCACAAATACATTTTCTCATTAATATTTATTCATTTAAAACAATAAAATTGCTTGACTTGTCGAGCTTTGTTTCTTCTTGATATCTTCTATATTCCTCGGCGACATAGGTTCTGTCGTCAATATGCGTCATCGCCTGCGCAGGCTGCTGGTAGTATTCATTATGGTCTATGATAAAATGCCTGTAATCTTTCTTTTTCAGTGTTGACCATATTGCCGCGTTAGAGCCGCTTCCCAAATAAAACTGATTATTGCGTATAGTACAATAAACTGCATTCTCTGCCAGATCCTCTTCCTTGTACCATATCAGAACAAAAACACAGGCACTGATATTTTCAATTTTTTCGGTTCTCCGCGGATTGCCTTCTCCCTGCAACGTAAAGGCTCCGCCCGCCTCCATACATCTGTTTTTTTCAAAAACGACATCCTTTGAAACAGGTCCTCTCCACTCATAGGCTGCAAGCCCGCAGCGAATGAATGTGTTTTGCCTGAATATTATACGTTTAGGTATATGTTCACAGCTGTTTCCCTGATGAGTAACTCCTGAGTCATATATATCTTCGAATATACATCGTTCGACAAGGCAATCTCTTGCTCCGTTCCAGAATTCTACCGCGTTGCCGAGTCTTATTTTATTTTCAAGATCAAAAATGCCTCCTCCAATACATCTGAATCTGCAGTTTATAATATGTATTCTTTCGGGATTGGTAGCAGCAAAGCCATGCACGCCTCCTTTTTCAAAGGTTATGTTTTCTATAATCACATCGTGCTGTGCAGTTACTATTTTCATTTTTCCCCAAAAAACAAGCTCTATGGAATTGTATATTTTTGCAGGATTTTCCTTTGAGAAAAGATATACCGTTCCGTTTCCGTTATGAGGTAACTTCCGCATACTGTATCCTAAAGTATCGCAAGTCCATTCTCCCTGTTTCTTAAGACTTTCCATTTCCCAGCGCAGATTACCGAAGCATATGCCGTCGTCAAAAACTATATTGCATATTTCGCTCGGAAGCTCGCCGGTAAACCGCCATATATTCGGATATTCCTCCTGCCATTGTTCCGAATCACAGGCTTGGACAGAAGTATTGACAACCGGATTTGCGCCTTCGCCGTAAGCGCCGTAAGTTATAGGCTTACCTGATTCACCGCTTTGCAGAAAAAGCGGTGTTCTGATAACAGTTCCTCTTTTAAAAAGAACGGTATCGCCTGCGTTTAATTTAATTTTATCGATACTATGTAAAGGGTTTTCCTGCGTCAACCCATCGTTACCGGCAATTTTACACCCTGCGTCAACATAATATGTCATCTAACGTTTTGCCTCCGTATATAACCGCCTAATTCACAGCAGTAATTCAATATTATTTATATTTAATTACATCATAAATGCCGCTTTCAAGCTTCTTTACAGATGAGCCTATACCAAGCTCCTCATCCTTGAAGGTATAGTTTATAGGAAGTCGGATAAATCCGCTCAAGGTCTCAGGCGCAGAAACCTCTAACCGAACATTTTCTTCTGCCTTTTTCCAAAAAACTCTGATTTCACCCTCGTTTGCCTTGAAGCTGCCATCGGCAAAATCAATTCCGTCAACAAACTGCGGCGCAATGTTCAGCCTTTTTTCGGGTGCAAAGTAATCAATTCCGGCAAGCCAGCGGTGGAACCAATGACTTACATCCCCCCAGAACTGATGGTTCCGTGAATCAACCCATTTGGTTTCAGGCTTCATAAAATTTTCCCAAAGCGCAGTCGCGCCCATATCCAAAAGCCAGCCGAATGACGGGAATTTCGGCTGCGTTATCATTTTATATGCAAGATCTGCATAACCGAAGGCGGCTAATACATGGAACAATACTCTTGCCCCATGCACACCGACATCCATAACGCCGCCGTCACGCTGAATAATTTGAAGCAAGCGGGAAAATGCCGTGCTTTCTTCTCCAGGTTCAAATATATTATAGGCTATTGCCATCGCCTGTGAGGTCTGGCAATTTCCCAAGGCTGTCATAGTATTTAAATCAAGCAGCCTTTCTCTTGCAGCGCCTTTGAGCTGTTCTTTAAGTGCCGAAGCAAAATCCGACTGAATAGGCTTATTTATTGCCTTAAACATTCTTACGGCCTTTTCACACATATCAACGGAAACTGCCGTATCTGTCATCTCAAGCGGCGCTTTATATCTCCATGCGCCTCTGCCAACGTGACTCCAATCGCCTAAGCCGTAACAGATCAGACCGTCATTTCTGATTTTGTTTGAAAGATAATCCAAATACCGGATTATCGCGTGTGAGTTTTCCTCAATAATTTTAGTATCATTTCTGTATTTCCAAATATAATAGGGTATCAGTATTACCGCTCTATCCCAGGCAGGACCGTTAAGGCAGTCATAAGTATGATCACCTGTTGGGATTATACCTGGCAACCGTCCGTCGTCTGCCTGTGCTCTTCTCAGCATCTGCATCCACTGACGGAAATTATTTTCGGGCTCCAAAAACAGTAAAGTATGCTCGGCAGACAATGCTGCGTCTGCCGTCCAACCGTTTTTTTCACGGTGCGGACAGTCTGTAAGAATATGCTGAAAATTCGAGAGTGCCGAATTAAGAGCCATAGCAAATATCTTATTTGCGCGCTCGTCAGAACAATTAAATTTTCCTCTGTCGTTCATTTGAGTAGAAAGCTCAATATAAGTCAGTAAATCCGCAGTCGCCTGCTCCTCGGTTATTCCTTTGACCTTTACATATTCGAATCCGTGATATGTGAATGAAGGAATCCATTCCTCCGATGCCCCGCCTTTGCAAATATAAATATCTGTCTGACCGAAATCCAGATCCGGCGTTTCATATTGCTTATTTTCCCCGGATAATCCGTTCGGCCAAAGGTTTTCAAAAAAGCTAAGGGTTATTTTTTGACCCGCAACTGTATTTTTCAAATTCAATTTATAAATTCCTGAACTGTTTTTCGGGAAATTATATGTATAAACACCGTCCTTTTCTTTAATGGAGACTGGCTGCATTCTTCCCCGTTCTGATATAGGATTAGCCCGGTTCGGAACAAAATCCCCCCTCGGAGCAGGTACAACAGACGCGCTTCTCCACCCACTGTCGTCAAATTCAGGCAGTAACACAGCATCATTTCGGCAGCGGGCGTCATAAACTACTCCCGCACGGTAATCATCCGAAAGAATTGCCGAGGGAGAAGTTTTAAAGATTTCATCAGATTCTATAATCTGTTCTCCCATTTCAAGACGGAGTGCCATAGCAGGCGCCATACGAAAACGAGCTATGTGTAGCTTTGATTCAACAGCACTCGGCGCATTTGCAATACCGTTTCCAAGCAATATGCAGATGGCGTTTTTGCCCTTCAAAAGATAGCGAGATATATCATATGTATCAACATATAAAAAATGATCGGGGTTGCTGACAAAAGGCGCCAAATAGCCGTTTGTGATATTTTTCCCGTTTATAAACAGTTCGTAAAAACCGGAAACCGCGATTTCGAGCTGTGCTGTCGCAGGTATATCGCTGATTTCAAAAGTCCGGCGCAGATAAGGCGCCGCAACAGATTTATCAATATCATTCATATTAAGTCCAGCGCCTATGAATTTAATAGGGTATTCCATAATTATATTCCTCCTGCATATGGTCTATTTTATCCGTAAAAAATTTTTTTATTGTCAAATGCTTCGATCACACAGTCAAGCGCTCTCAAACGAATGATTTCATATAAGTTTGCAAAAGCCTAAAACGGCAATCTGGCCTTGTCGTTTTAGGCTTATTATCAATTTGAAAAATACAACAACTTACTCTTCAAATTATTTCCAGTCCTTAAGAGCACCATCGCGCAGGCCTTCTAAAACCGACTGATATTTATCCAGCGTAGATTTGACATCGGCTCCGTTTCTGATCTCTTTGCGCATATTGTGCAGCTCTGTATATCCGGTGGTAGTAGAATTCCTGAAGCCGTAATAGTCAAATACCAAGTCATAATCCGAATACAGACTATTAAAGAATTCCTGTTCAGACTCGGTCAAAGCATATGTATCGGTATAAGATTGATTGGAAGGAATACTCTTATAAATTGCATAAGCAACAGCCACCTTCGGCTCCTTAGCGCCCTTGGAAGCGCCGATGGCGCAGGGCCAGGTTGCCGGAATATACGTAGTTCCTTCCTTCTGCTGAGGAACGGGAACCAAACCGAGCAGGGAAAGATCTCCGCCGTTCCAAGCAGCGGATTTCTTGGTAGCTATGGCTTCCTTAATTGTTGAAATATGATTGTCGGGGGTCTCCGCCAGCATTGCAAACTTACCGTTTGCAAAATCGTCGTATGAATCCTGGCAGGTTTCTAAGCTTGCGTCAATAATCTTATCTGTGACCGCCCATTTCTGCAGCCTTGACATTGCGGTGAAAACCTCGGGAAGTCCTAAATTAATACTGTAAGAAGCATTTCCGGTACGTGAAATATGCGAATGACCTGTGGTGGCAACCAGGCTTTCACTGACCGTCGGAGTAAAGTATATTCCCTTTGAAGGATTACTCATTGCTTTTGCCATTTCTTCAAAAGCGTCCCACGTCCATTTGCCCTGCGTCCATAAATAATAAGGATCCTTGTTTCCGCTGTATCCGGCATCAGCCAAAGCCTGCTTATTATAATAGCCAACACTGCAATTCACTCCGTCGGACACGCCGTAAAGCTTACCGTCCTTGCCCTTGAAATACTCGGAAATAACTAAAGATATACCGCCTTTTTCAGGATGAGTGGAATCTGCTACATCTGCAGTAGTAAAATAATCGTCAAGAGGCACTACAAGGTCGTTGATAATGCATGACGGCATATGAGAGCCGTGCAGAAACACAACGTCGTACGGCTGATCCGCCACAATTTTTTTTGCGACCGCGTCCATATATGTGTCGAACGGAATTACAGTCGCCTTTACCGTGCAGTTAAACTCCTTGCCGAATGCTTTAAGTCTTGCTTTTTCATCATCATCAGGAGCATTATCGGAGCGATAGGCAAATGTAAATGTTTTCCCTCCGAAATCAAGCCCCTCCAACATAGAGACAGTACCCTCATTAGGCTTGACCGGTGTCGAAACCGTGCCGTCGGCGCCTCCTGAGCCGGAACCCGACTGACCGCCGGCTCCGTCGTTTGAAGCTGCGTCGTCTTCCGAAGCATTTCCGGTTCCCTCGACCAAAAATTCACCGTCAGAAAAGTCGCTTGTCAATCCGTTTTCGCTCGAAGTCGTATTGACCTTGCAGGCGGACAGCGAAATAAGCAGCATAACAGCCATGAACAGCGAAAAAAGTTTTTTCATATTCCATCTTCCTTTTTTATAATGTTTTGCCTTGAAAGGTACTTTAAGCCGCGATACCTTCAGTCTTAATACTGTATTCACGTTGCAAGACTCAAACAAACCGGCAATAATTAGTTTTTAAAATCAACGGAAACTGGAAAATGCTGCAAAGCAAGAGATTTTCAGATGAAATACTGAGTCGGCTAAGGCTCATCGCCGTCAAAGTATATTCAATCAAATAAATACTTTATCCCACTATGCCTGTACGCTCTACGCTTTCGATAAAAAAGCGCTGCAGAAACAGGTATAGCACTAAAGGAACAAATATTGTAAGTAGGCAGCCTGCCATAATATATGTACGGTAAGCAGTTACGGTCCCGGAAGTCCCCATAATCGATCCGGTCATTCCGCTACTGTACATAGTTTCAGCAATAGCGCTGAGCTCAACTGTCAGCGGGCGCGTATCGTTCATAAAGTAAGCAGCAGAATAATAAAAATCATTCCAGTGCCATATAAACGAAAACAGGATAACGGTAACGAAAGTAGGAACTGCCAGCGGAACAATTATTCTTACATAAGTCTTAAAGGCACCGCAGCCGTCAATTTTTGCCGCTTCCTCCAAATCCTTAGGCATACCTAAGAAGGACTGACGGAAAATGAAAATAAATAATCCGCCCCGAAGTCCCACGCCTAATATAGCGGGAAACACAAAGGTCCAAACAGTATCAAGCAGATTGATGCTGGAAAATCCTGTCACGGGTTCTGTAAGCGAAAATATATTCAGCGGATCAAAATATCTGAAGCTTACAAAAGACGGGTTAGTAAGAAAGATCGGCGGAACTACTATTGTAAGTACCACAAAAGCAAAAATCAGGTTTTTGCCCGGAAATTTGAATCTTGCAAGACCGTAGCCTGCAAGTGAACAGGCAATGCAGCTTGCCAACGTTGCCAAAACAGATATTTCAGCAGTCAGACCTAAAGACGGCAGGAAATTCATAAGCTCCATCGCGGTTTTTATTCCCACCGCCGACACCTTTTTCGGTACCCACAAAACAGTAGGATCCGCTGACGACTCAGGCGAGCTGATTGCCGTAATAATTATCGTCAAAAGCGGAAAAATGAATATGTAAATCAAACCGATAAGAAGAAGCACAAAAAACAAATTGAAACCAAAGGAACCGGCTTTTTTCCGAATGTTATAAATGTTCATTTCGGCTCACCTCCTTGCTTTTTCAGGCTTGGAATTCCTGTTAATCAATGCGAATACACCGAATATCAGCGCCAATACCAAAAGAATAATGAGCATAAACGGAATCGCCATTGCCGAAGCCTTGCCGTTATCAAGCGAAGTAACCAACGTCTGTATTTGCGACATAACAGGATTTGTTGCGTCTGAGAAGGTATCGACTACGGTATAAACAAGCGAAACAAATATCATCGGAGAAAGCATCGGTATTGTGATATACCAGTAATTATCCCAGGCGGAAGCCCCTTCTATCGATGAAGCCTCATATAGCGAAGCCGGCACACTCTGAATTCCGGCAAGCAGAATCAGTGTCTGTATACCTGTACGCCACATAAGATCAAAAATATTTGTCGAAATGGTGACAAACACTTCAACCAATCCGTCATTTAAGCCTGAATTTATAAGAATTTCCTCAATCGCACTGCTGCTGAAAATCGCCGATGTCTCTGTGTTTCCTCTCAAAACACCGTAAGTAACGCTGTCAAGCTGGAAATATTTCATTACGACACCGGTAGCGATTATTACGGGCAGAAAGAACACACCTCGCACAAACATACGGCCGAAAAACTTTCTGTTCAAAATAGTCGCGAAGAAAATACTGCTTACAACTATTACCGGAACCTGGTACAAAAGTGAAGATACCGATGAAATGAGGTTATTGCCGTAATCCAAATCCGTTCTGAAAGCATAGTAAAAATTATCCCACCCGACATATGTCAAAGTAAAGGCGCCCGGTTCAAAGCCTACCTGATTGAACGCAAATACAACTCCCTGCATAAAATTCGGCAAAAAGAATAGCAGCAAGCCGATACAGAACGGCAATGTAAATAAAAAGCCGGTCAATGAATTTTTTCCTGTCAGCGAAAGACGTCTGGATTTCAATTTATCTACTGACGGTTTCAAAATCCATTCCTCCTATCTTAATACCCAAAACGGTTTGTTCGGAATCGTTATAATTTACATACACGGCAGTGCCGTCCTCATAAACGGTTTCATAAACGCCGTCTGATACTTCCGTATGCCTAATTATTGCCTTGTCGTAAATCTTTTCAAGCAGCGGACGATATTCTTTATCATAATCTACGGCCTTCGTTTTCCAAAGATCAAAGGTTGTACTGTAAAGACTGTTATAAGGAGTTTCGTTCAAAGCAGAGGCATCACCGTATATACCGTCAAACAGCAACTCAGTGCCTGTTTCGACCGCGTTGAGGAACAGCAGCCTGTCATCGGCGGTTTTATTCAGCGGGGAAGTGGTCAGAACCGTATAACCGTGGAATACGATCTGATAAAAGGGCACATCATTCTCGAAAAGATTGTTTCCGCTGCTTCTGAGCGGAGCATCGAAAACCTTATCGGCATATACGGCTGATACCATATTTCCGCCTTCCACCGCTATACTGTAATTGCCCAAAGCCTTAAATACATCTTCAAACGAGCTTACGAGCTCCGTCCGATTGAAACCGTCTTCGGTATTCAAGTCGGCGTAAACATAAGAGCCCATAGTTCCTAATGAAATGCCGGAAGCTTTCAGTGCAGAATATTTTTTCATAAAATTACTGATAACCGTACCAACCTTATCTGCGCTTAAAAGGTAATAATTATTTCCGTCGATTTTTTCCACATCAACCGAAAGCATATAATCATACTGCTCTACGATCTCACCGAAAGTATTTTTTACGGAATCCTTATTTTTAGAAACTCCGTTGCCGCTTGAGGTAAACCTTAAGAAATCCGCATCCGGATAAAACTGCGCGTCGATTTCCGTTAAATAATCGTTTAAAGCCTTAAAGTCTTTCTTCCCGCCCAAAACAGACAAAGGTTTGGCGTTTTTAGGTATTTTCTTATTAAAAAAGCCGTTGTTTGTCCATCCTTCGTATCGGACAGACAACCCGCCGACTCCGTTCTCCGAAAGATAGGCGGTCATCTCAGCAGCCTCCGAAAAAGATGTGAGGCTTTTCAGCTTTTTGTAAGGTATTCCAAGGAAGTTAGCCTTAACATCTATCGCACCGTAAATATTAAGGTTAAGTGCAGGCGAAAGCTCGGTCTTTTTCAGGCCTTTTTCCTCAATCAAATAGTTGCGGTAGGCCACAGCCATTCCGGAATAGCTTGCGTTGTCTCCGTCCAAGCACCAGTATCTTACAGTATAATCGCCCGAATAATTACAATCGGACAGCCTGGTCGCATTTTGTGCATTTACTTCAATAGTTGACACGGTTCTCAGAATAAGCTTTGAAGAAATATTGTTATAGCCAAAGCTGTCGCTTGAAAATTCAGCTCTGACAGCAGCCGAAGCCTCACCCTCGGTTATTGCCGCAAACAAGGCGTTACTTCCTTCGGTGATACCGAAAACAGGAAGACGGATATTCTGATTGTCGGCTGCCGAAATTTTAGTTTTCTCCTCGGCATATTCGCGTCCGTAGACAAGAGTTTCATAACCGTCAATATTGTATCTCCCGTTTCCGAATGAAGCTATTGCGCCGGAACCGTCCGGTATAAGCATCCAGCCGTCGGTATCGGAATTGGCAGCTCCGAAATTAGGCAGAACCCGGATAGACAGAATAGAATAATTACCGCTTTCTTCAATTTCATCAACACATACTTTAACTTCAAGACTGTTTTCAAGCAGGCTGTAAATGACCGGCACCGTGAAACCGAATGTATCAAAACGGTATGTTACCTTTATTCCGCTTGCAACTTTTTCTACACTGACGTTTTTCTGGCGGACTGCGGTAGTATGACTGTTAAATGTCAGGGCGCTTGCTTCTCCGACGGTGCTGTTGTCATAATACTCGAAAATATAATCCGAAAATATATCCGTACGGCTGATACCGGTTGTTACATCATCCAAAACAGCATCGTTCGGGTTACTGTACCAAATCTTACCGCTTCTGCGGTTTTGAAGTGCAAACCAACCTTTTTCCATATCCGCATAGAACAGCAGATTGTCGTTTTGTGCCGCCAAGGTATAGTCCGCGGTGTATTCATCGGAGGTTTCTTCATCAATACCGAGCCTTGTCGGTTTCTGAAGTTCATCGCTTTGTGCCGATATCCCTGATATCGATAAATTTAAAGGCAATATAAAAAGGATTAAGCAGACCAAAATTGAAAATATCTTTTTTTTCATTGACGGATCGACACCTCCCGAGCTATTGAATCCACAAATGAAAGCACCTGAGCGTACAGAGTGATAAACAATACCGCAAGAAAAATTATAACCAACATTCCGAACATTGTTATCAAAAATGAAAGAACCGTCTTGCCGACAGAATATTGATGGATCGTCATAAGACCCGCGAAGAGCATAAAGAATGTCCAGAGGAGACCTACTGCGGTGATAATGCTCATGAACATACCCTCGTCTTGGGTCAGAATATTGGAAAACGCCGTATTGATTAAAATTGATGCAATATATGGTGTCAGAGAATATGCCGTAACCGTTACAATTTCACTGAACTTGCCCTTGCCTGTCATAAAGCTTGCCAGACCGTAATTGGCAATAACAAAAACCAGAAATAATCCTGCCGTTTGAAGTAAAGTATAAAACACATTAAAGTCAACCGCTCTGTTCTCATTGAACGAAAAACCTGTAAAAAAATAACTGAGCATTACCGCTATAAACCAGACAGCAACTATTATTGCCGCTTTTAAAGGTGACGCAAAACCTCTCGGACGGATTTGTTCGGAAGCAGAGGACGGATGGAAAAGCATATATACCGGAAGATATTTTTTGGTTTCGAGCTGACAAAACGCTGAACCTTCTACCGGCCTCAGCATTTTGCTTACCTTTACAGCTAAAACAATAAGGATTGCCAAAGCCGCCAATGCAATAAATAAAATCAGTACAAAATTATCTTTCAGGTATTCTTTTCGGTATTCACTGAAAGAAACGGAATATTCCTGATTTGCATAACCTTTTTTATAAGCTTCCATCGCCAGCTCGTATTCGCCCAGATAGTCATAGCAATTACCTATCCCTACATAAGCCTGAGTGCTGTTTGTATTATACGCAACAACTCTTTCCCAAGTATCTATTGCTGCAGAATAATCACCGTTTTCCATTTGCAGATCCGCTTTTTTTATTGCCCTGACATAATCATTCGGTCTGAAAATCTGCAAGGTATTGGCAAGTGCGTCAATCACATATATATTTTCTCCGACTGTTTCAACGGCAGCAGGCTGAAGGAAATTTCCCTTCTGCTCACCGTAGCTTCCAAAAACAGCTATTAAATCGTTATTTTTCGAGTAAACAAATACACGACTCCTTGCACTGTCAAGCAACGCTAGACTTTCATCGTCGGCAACGTCCACATCAATAAACTGCGTTCCCGAATTGCTTTTAAGCCTATCCCATTCAATGTCCCCGAACGCAGCCGAATCATAAATATCTTCGCCAAGCGCATTCAGCGAACGTACCTTGCCTTCTATATCCGAATAATCAGAGGATTTTGCAACTGTATAAATAAAACCGTCTTTATCTATATCAAAGCTCGTCAAAGTTACAGGAGTATATGAATAATCATTCTTACGCTGTTCCTCGGACATAAATTTCCTGCGGATATATCTTAATATTACTTCAGCGGTCGTCCGTACATTCGTACTGCCGAACAAGGTCAAAAAATTCCCGTCCTCATCAAAAACCAAAGCGCCTAAATTGACATCGTTTGCTATTGCGTATATGCGGTTTTGAGGATCGACAATCACCTTGACAAAATTACACGCGGTTTTTTCGTCAAGAACAGCTGTATCCGGTTTATTTATAATCAAATCAGCAACACCATCCATTCCGACACGTAAAACACGCTGATTTTCGGTATCGGCTATGTAAAGCCTATCGTTATGGTAAGTTATCCCTTGCGCTCCGGCAATATTGAGCGGACTGCCGTCTGCCGCAGTGAAATTATCAAGCTTATCTATCTGCACCAAATCGTTATTGTAAACATAAACCACACCATTGCCGGAATCAAGCAATAGGATTCTTCCGTCCTCTATACAATAAATATCCTGAAGCACGCTTCCTTTCTCAAGACCCAAATCCGTACCGTATAAAACGGTATCAACAGTATATCCTGCGGGCGCGCTGACCGATTCATCGGCATAATTATATTCATATGTATTATAAGGAACAGAGCTGCTTTTCAGGGCTGATACGCCGGTTGCAAAAACTCCGCCCAACAAAACGGTTAAAAGCAATATTGCTATGCTTTGCCGAATTTTTTTCTTCATCGCTTTTCCTCCACCGTCAGCCCGATCATTTCAGTCCGGAATGTGACATAGTTTCCATAACAGAGCTTTGTGAAATTATAAATACCAGTATCGGCGGTATCATAAGAATTACGCCCACAGCGCTTCCTGCACCGGTTCTTGCAATACCGCCTGCTGCAAGGGTCTGCAACACGGACGGAAGCATTTTAAGCTGCTCGCTGTAAACATACTGAACGCCGGTAGCATTCCACATTGACTGAAAGGTAAAAATAACAAGAGTCATTATCGCCGGCTTCACCGCAGGCATAACAATTCTGAAAAAAATTCTGAACTCACCTGCTCCGTCAATTCTTGCAGCCTCGAGTGTCGCATCCGGAATCGCGGTAATTATAAACTGCTTCATCAGAAATACACCCATAGTTCCCGACATTGCCGGCAGCAGAATAGCCCAATAGGTATCAACCATTCCGAGCTTAGCAATTACAATATACTGCGGAATCGCTGTAACCTCCTGTCTGAACAAAAGAGTCCAGACAATAATCTGGGAAAGAACAACAACTCCCGGAAAATTGACTTTTGCAAGCGGATAAGCCGTAAGTGAAGCAATGACGACATATACCGCCGTTCCGATTACCGAAATACCGACACTGTTTGCAAGGTAGCGCGTAAAAGGCACATAAAGGTTATCTGTAAGTCTGAGCACCTGTCTGAAATTATCAAACGTAGGGTTACGCACAAAAAATTTCGGCGGATATGCAAATATTTCATTTATCGGCTTAAGCGACTGAACAATACTGTATAAAATAGGCAGTATCATAAACGCACCCACAACAGCTAAAAAAATAAAAATCATTATTGTACCGCCGAGCGAACGCGACAGCCTCACCCTTTTGCGGCTTTTATATTCTAAAATTTGTTTTTTTATAAAATTTTGCTTTTCAGGCATCAGCTGTCACCTCAATTCTCCGAATATTTCTTCAAGACCTTATTAACAAGCAGCCATGATGCCATCATCAATATAAACAGCACGACCGCGATAGCTGAGGAATATCCCATTTCGAACCTTACCGTCCCATAATCAAGCATATGCAAAAGCAGTGTATGTGTGGAATAGTTTGAACTGGGAAAGCCCGTAAGCGCCTGGTTGACCGAACCGACCGCAAAAGCCGTGGAAATCTGCATTACAGCACCGAACATAAGCTGCGGACCCATTTGAGGAAGTGTGACATAGAACAGCTCCTGCCAACGGTTTTTTATACCGTCGATCGCCGCCGCTTCAAAATACGAACGGTCAAGCGACTGCAAACCCGCAACAAACGATAAAAAGCCCGTACCCAGACTCATCCAAATCAAAACAATGATTACAACCGCAAAGCTGTATTTCGCGTCGGTAAGCCAGTTGACAGGATCCTGAAGTATACCGAGCGAAGAAAGAACTGAGTTCGCAAGTCCTTTGGAATCACTGGCAAAAATAAACTGCCAAATAAAATAAATATTGCCCGCCAGTGTAGGTGCATACATAACAAGTGTTATAAACTTTCTTAACGCAGGATTCAGCTCGTTAATAAGCCATGCCACAACAAAACTGAGCAAAAATCCGACAGGACCTGTAACAACAGCAAAAATCAAAGTGTTCTGAAGTGCTTTGAGGAAAATCTCATCATCGAACAAAAGGCGTATGTAATTGTCAAATCCGGTAAATTCAGGGAGCTGAACCATATCAAAGGAGGTAAAACTTAAAACAACCGCAGAAATAACCGGTATAAATATAAACAGGAAGAAAATAAGAAAAAAAGGTGCAATCATAACATAATATACACTGTTTTTCTTAATTCTTCTCGCCAGAGGTACATTACTGTTCTTTTTCATTTTGCACCTCCTGAATGTTCATCCAAATGGAATTCCCTGCGTTTTCTGGAAATTTCCGAATTCATGTCATTGTTGTATATCAGTAATTGTCTGCGCGCATCAAGATCCTCGTCAACAGATGTCCTGAATGCGCTAGTAAGTGAACGGCTGATGACATAGCTGCCCGGGATCTGCTCAACTGCAGTAACGCTTTTCCACTGCTCGGTCAGAATCTTATACTCATTTCCAGTCCATCCGAGACTTTCCATAGCAACGGTGTTTGCCGGAGTATAACGGGCGGCTACACCCATTATTGATTCAAGCCTGTTGCCATAGACTGCCTGGGTTTCGCTGCCGGTCCACCACTCTATAAATTCAAAGGCTTCATTTTCTATGCCCTTTTCAAGACAGGAGTTGAGCATAATGGCGGCGGTTCCGGTTGAGGTTTGAGAACGGTCAATGCTCCCGTCTTCCTTAGGAGTCCCCGGAATAAGAGCCATTTCCCACAGTCCTTTAAGCTCCGGAGCCGCCGCAGTCAGCTGATTATACATATTATAGGTTTGTATCCCCATAGCCACTTCTCCCGTCCTGAAGCGGTTGTAAAAATTCACTTCGCGCTCAAGACCGTATTTTGTATAAAGCTCGGTCCATTTTATAAAAGCATCTGCAGCAATATTAGTATCAAAAAGCGTAGCCGATAAATCATCGTTAAAATATTTTCCGCCTGACTGATAAAGAAATTTATCAAAGGTAGTTATACCAACCGAAATACCCGGTGTTGCAGAACTGGTTTCCGGAATTGCCACCTGAAGATTATTTTGCTGCAGAACAGTCAGAACATCATAAAACTGTTCCCAGGTATCCGGAGGAGTAATGCCGAGACTTTCAAAAATATCGGTACGGTAGAAAAGCATGTCAAATATCTGCGTCTCCGGAACAGCATAGATCCCGCCGTTGTAGATGTATGAATTCCATGCATTCGGCTGAATTTCATCATTGAGTTTTGTAAGATCAAACTGCGACAAATCCACCAAAGCACCCCGCATCGCCAAATTAACCGGCAAATCATGTGTTACCATAAGAGCGATATCCGGTCCCTTGCCCGCTAAAGTAGCCTGTATCAAAACAGTACCGGTGTTTACAAGGCTTAAATTCACTCCGATGCCGTAATTAGGCGAAAAATCATCAGTGATAAGGCTTTCAAGCACCTGCGCCTGATCACGGCCGCAGGACACCCAAACCAAAATTTCTTTTTCGTAGCCCCCCGCACTGCTTATGTTATTATAGTCGCCTGCATACGAGGAAAGAAATCTCTTTAATCCGAAACCGAGAGACTCAAAAAATCCTGCTTCGGCTTGCGGACGCTCGCCCTCACCGGCCACTGTGGCAAAATAATCAAGCTCCAGCGGCTGCTCGCTTAATTGAAGCAATAAAGAGCCTATACTCGTTATAAGATCACTGAAGCGAGATATACGTTCGGGAATTTCATAAGACTTATCGATAAGCTCACCAAGAAACACTGCAGTTTCATCGATACCGGATGCAATCGTTCCGGAAGTGCCGGTAACCTCCGCAATATCATTTGACAATTCAACAAGCCTGTTTTTAATATCTGCCAAACCATCTTTAAGACCGGGTATCTGTTTTTCCAGCGAATAATCACGATAAATATCCGGCGAGCTGCCTGTAACCATTACAATTGAACGGTAAATCTGCGTCAGATCCAATACCGCCTTCTTCACATCGCGCAGCACTCCGCAAAGCTCACCCGGTGATACGGAAAGTGTTACCGTATGCCTGCCTTTTTCAAAATAGAACAGGTACGGTTCATCGTCTCCGACTGTTTTGATTTTCCAGTCAAGCGTATATTCAAAAGGGATATTCTTCAATTCGTTGAAAAGCAGCTTGTCATCGACCAAAAGCCTTCGATAGCTTGTCATACCCTGATTTACGTCTTGTCTGTATCGGAACGCTAGCTCATAAAAGCCACTTTCCTCAATCTCTATTTCCCATGTTAAAGACTGACCGGAGTATTTCCAGTTTGAGCCTCCGACAATATTGATTCTCTTTCTAACAGGACTTGACGGCATAGTAGCCGCGCTGCTTTTTTCACTTCCCGAGTAAATCTGCGCCGAATTCTTTACTGAATAATTTTCTGCCTGCCAGTAATCAGTATTTTCCGCATTGTCAGGTTTATTTTTATTGGCTTCAGAATATTCGGCATAGCTTACGGACTGTTCATCTCTGCCAAGCTCAAAACCGCCCAGCAAAAAATCACCGATCACCGTTGTGAAACGGATGGTATGCCTTCCCTCGGTCAGGTATATGAAATACGGCTCCTCGTAGTAGCCTTGGGAATCCCAAAGCCAGATTTCATTCCACCGGTTTACTTCTTCGGTATCCGGAAGCCTGTCATTGCCCATACTGTCCTGAATAATGGTTTCACCGGTTTCTTGGTCGGCAACATCGCGCCATATTCTCGGGAGAGAAAGAGCCTCAAGCTCAGAATACGGATATTCGCCGTCGACCGAAAGTGCAAATTCTATAGACCGATCCGAACCCTTTAAATTAAAATAACTAACATTAACGGCATAAACAGCAGATTGTGTAATATTTACTGTAAATTCCGCCCATTCATTGCTTTCTCCGACCAAAACGCCCTGCTTACCGGATTCACTGCGAATTATGGAATTCTGAGCAGCAGAAAGCGCATCAAGACCGACAGTAATATTACTGCCGTAATCTTCATCACAATATTCCGTAAAATATGAAAGATACGAGTCGCTGTCGCCTGTAAAAACATATTTGCTGCCTTCAGCTTGTTCCTCGGAAGCTTCTTCTGCAAAAGCAATACATGGTATAGAACACAGACATAACATAATCGCGAGCGAAACTGCTTCTATCCGTTTCAGAGCCTTCATTTAGGTTATACTCCTTTTATAGACTTAGACCGCCCGCACCTGCCGTTTTCCAGGCAGGTGCGGGGAAAATATAATTTACCGCTGCCGATATTTATTTGCCCGACTGTTTTTTTCTGCGATATATTACAAAGCCAAGCACACAGCCGAGTACACAAACGGCCGCTATAATGATTAAGACTATCACAAGAGGACTTAGACCGCTGCTGCTGTCACCGCCCGTAGAAGAAATGCTGTAAATAACCGCGAAGGTTCCGATAACCTCACCGTCCGGATTAAACACCTTCATAACCGTATCTTCGGTCAGTATATAGCTGTCGTCGGTAATTTCAGAGCCGGCGGCATCATAAAAAGCAACCGTAGCATTTTTAAGCACCAGCGCTTCACTCAATTCACGTATAGAAACCTTTTCTCTTAAAAGAATCACACGATGATTTTTTACATCCAGTCTGGCATCAAGCTTACTCTTATCGATCGACAGACTGTATGTAATCTCTTCGTTTTGCGAATTGGAATCGCCCGGCAAATCTGAATTATTATCCGCTGCCGTGCCGTCGGAATTGTTGCTTCCGCTTCCCGAATTTGAAGTGTTGTCCGTATTGGAATTATTATTTCCCGTATCAGAGGTATTGTCCGCATCGGTATTATCCCCTGCGCCGGGATCATTTCCCTCGTCGGAGCCGTCTCCGGTGTCGGTATTATCCAAAGCAGGCGGCTCAGTTGCAGTAATGAGCGCACCGTTTCTTCCGATTGTATACCCGCCGGCAGCCTTGAAGATCGCTGCCTGCTCGCCGCTTCCGAATACGGGGATACCCCTTTCGGTATCCATAGTCCAATTATATGTACGGCTTGCGGAATCCCCGTTGTCAAGCATATAAGCCAACTCGCCGTTGCTTACCTGCTGCCATGTGACCGATTCCACAACACCGTCCTGATCACCCGTGAAGCCTACCGGAACACCTTCCAGATCAATACCGTTCTGAGCCCAATAATAGCAGTTCTCCATAGTGGCCTGCCCGCCGTTGTCGCGCAGCGCGAGGACGCCGATCATTCCGGCGGTGAGAGCGCGTTCCTCGGAGACCGCTATCAGACCTGCGTTATAGCAGTTTTCGATTTCGCCTAAAAGATTGTGGGTACCAACAACAGCACCGATATAAGAATCATAATAATTCATAACGGTCAGAGTCCCGGCATTGTACAGATTACTGAGCTTGACCTTAGCTTCATGCTTAACCTCATGCGCACCGTCGGTTATAGCGCCGATTATGCCGCCTATATTGCCTTTTTCTTTTATATCATGCGTACCTAAATTAATATCACCGTAGTTTGCACAGTATTCAATGGTTGCCTGATAACCGTTTTCCGCCGTGATACCGTTGTTTCTGTCGCTTGAAGCCGACTGACTTAAACGGCCTAAAATACCGCCGACATAACAGTAGCCTGTCAAATCACCGTAGTTGACGCAACCGCTAATCACAGTTTCCTGATCGTGAACAAATATCGCCGCTGCGATACCGCCTACATAACGAAGCTGATCCTCTTTCTGAGGAGTAAATCCGTCTGTCGGAACCTTAAGGGTTGCATAGTTTGTGCAATCGATAATCTTAAGAGACGCATTATCGGCACAACCTAAGATACCGCCCGCCATAGATTTGCGGCAGGTTACAGAGCCCTTAACAACGCAATTCTCAATAAGCGGAACTTCGGTTGCCTGGTATGATGTATAAACGCTGCCTATAATACCTGCAGCAGAGGGAGCAGAAGTAGTAAGATCGTTGTTAATTGATACTTCTGCAGTAACATTTTTAATAGAACAAGTGTAACCGTCTCCTGCGTTCATATTACCGAAAAGTCCTAAAGCAGTAATACCTGTAACTGTTTCAAATGTGTTCAGATTATCATCGTTAATATCGATTTTGAGGTTCTTGATTGTGAAACCGTTACCGTCATAATGACCTGCAAAAGCGTTAGTGTTTGATGAACAAATAGGAGTCCACTGCTCGCCGCGTAAATCTATATCGGCGGTCTGCTTGAAGTAAACGCCGTCAAATTTCTTGCCGACCGATTCGTTGGAAGCGATTGACAAATTGCGTAAATCCTCTTCATTGCGAATCTGGTAAGGATCATCCTTAGTACCGCTACCCGCCTTGAAGAGCGGCTCCCTTGTAATCTTCAAGGTATATGTTGTTTCAGAATCGTCCTCGGCAATAACCTTGATTTCAAAGGTATTCAAACCTATTTCAAGCTCTTTCTCGCCTGCGCCTCTAACTTCAGCACTACCGTCAGAAGCTTCTGCGTTTATGGTAACCTTCTTAAGCTTCCATACTGCATTTACCGTATAATCGGTTGTATCCTTAGAGAATGTTTCGTTCAATTCAGCCCCCGAAACAGACAAGCTCTTAAGGGTTGAATCAGAGCTTACTACCTCGTTTGTACGGGTGATTGTGAAATGATAATCTCTCTCAGCACCGTCAGCAGAAGTAACTGTTAGGGTGAATTCGTTTCTGCCGACTTCAAGTGATTTTTCACCGACATCGCCTGTTACATCACCTGTAGCTCTGGTAAAGTTGAAAATAACCTTATCATTTGCATTTACAACCTTAGCGGTGTATTTATATACGTTAGGATCAAAGCTCGGGGTGAGCTCTACTGTGCGGTCGGTGCCGGGTTTGCCGACAGTAAGATCAGTGATTTTTGCGCCTGTTCTTAAAATCGGATAACCGTTCTCAACATACTGCCAATCAGAACCTAATTGCTCAACGAAGGCAGCAGATTTTAAATCAAGCTTTTCAGCTTTTGCATTAGTGTCAACAGCATCGTAAACGTCGCCGTCATAGTAAATAAAGGTATTGGTTGCGTCACCAAACCCGTTAGGAGTTCCGATAAATTCGCCGCGGACCTTATGGTCATCCTTGGTGTAATCCTTGATTTTACCCTGTAAGCCGTAAAGAATTATATCCCCAGATCTGACGCAAGCACCGCTGTTACTACCGCCTATTACGCCGGTTTGACCCTTGTCAAAGTTATTGTTTTTCTTGGCGGGAGTGATAAGTCCTGTTGCCCAAACTTTATTTAATGTAAAGGTAGCGCCTTCAAGTCTAGCGTAAATACCGCCGATACGGTCGGCAGCAGATGTTGTTCTGTCGGATGTTGTAATATTACCTGTATTACCGACAGAGTTCATTACGATTACAGAACCGCCCTGATTTGTAGCGAGAACACCCGCAGTGTGAGTAGCGTCATACTGATTATCTCGGTTAAGATTGTTAGTAACATTACCTGTATTGAAAACATTTTCTAAGATGACATTACCGCCGCCCATAGCAACAACACCCGCAGTATTTAAAGCGGTTGTAGCATATGCGATTTTGAGAGCATAAGCACTCCGGAGCGCATTGTTGGTACCTTCGCCTGAAAGTCCCGATAAGCTTGCAGCGGTAACGATATTACCGTGGTTCTCGACATTACGCAAAGTACTGTCTTCTAAGAAAGCAACGACACCTGCGGTCATCTGCTTACCGCCTGAAACATTAACCTTGCTTATACAGTTTTCGATAACAGAATTACGAGCGATAGCCGCAACAGAACCGAAAATTACACTCGGGTTTTCTGCAGTACCCGCAACAGTCAAATTCTTAACAGTTGCGTTGTCGATAAATGAGAACAAACCACCTAAACCGTATAGTATATTGTATGTATAGGTAATTGTATGGAAATTACCGTCGAAAGTACCCTCAAAAGGTACAGCGTGAGGAACTTTTTCGCCGTTTCCTGCCGTAGAAAGAGCTTCAGCAGCTACGTTCTGTCCGATAGTCAGATTTGTTACCTCAATATCGGCAGTCAGCTTATAATACTTGCCCGCAGTATTAACAGCAACAGTATCAGCGTCAAGCTGTGCCAAATGTTCTGCGTTGGAAATGATATAAGGATCCTCTTCAGTACCGCTGCCGCCGCCGTAGAGGTTATGTCTCAAAGAGGGATAACCACCCGCTGTTGTCTGCCAGCAGGTACCTAACTGAGCCGCAAAATCAGCAGATTTTAAATCAAGCTTTACGGGAGTTACATTACCGTCTACAGGCTCATATAAGTCGCCGTCATAATATACGGTAGTGTTGGTTGCATCACCGAAGCCGTTAGGAGTTCCGAAAAATTCGCTGCGGCATTTTTTATCGGGCTGTACGTAAACCTCATCATTGGTAGTAATTATTTTACCAAGAACACCGTAAACGATAATATTACCCTCTCTTTGGGAAGCACCGTCTATACTGCCGCCGACGGTACCTGCCTGAGTCTTATTTATTGCATTGTTGTCCTTTTTAGAAGGAGTAACAGTTCCTGTAGACCAGATCTTGTTGAGAGTATATTTAGCTCTATCAATTCTGCCAAAAACACCGCCGATACGGTCATTACCCTGATCGGTTCTGTCGGCAGTTGTAATATTGCCTATGTTTCCGACAGAGTTCATAACAAGGTTATTGAGTTCGGTGCCGGTATTTGGGTTTGCGGCAAGAACACCCGCAGTATGAGCAACGTCGTATGTATTAGAGGTCGGCCGTTCAAGCTTGTTAGTAACATCACCTGTATTCAAAACATTCTCAAGAAGAACATTGCCGTTAGAGGCGGCAACAATGCCGGAAACATATAATGAGGTAGTAGAATAGCTGATGGTAAAATCATATTTGGGCTGAATAACGTCGTTAGTACCGCTTCCCGAAAGGGGAGTCAAATCGGTTCCGGAAGAAACGTTTCCACGGTTTTCAACAAGTCGTAACGTACTGTTCTGCAGCATTGCTACAACACCTGCGGTGAACTGTCTGCCGCCTGAAACGGCAACCTTGCTTACGCAGTTTTCTATAGTAGAATCCATAGCAACAGCGGCGATAGAACCGAATATAATGCTGGGATTTTCAGCAACGCCGTCAACAGTTAAATTCTTAACGGTTGCGTTTTTAATAATTGAAAAAAGTCCGCCGAAGGCATAGGGAATATCATATCTGTAGGTTACGGTATGATAGTTTCCGTCAAAGGTGCCCTCAAAGGGTACTGCATCTGGGACATATTCAGTAGCGTCACCCGAACCGCCTGTCTTAAGCGGCTCAGCGCTTCTGTTCTGTCCGATAGTGGCATTATTTACGGTAATATCCTGAGTAAGCTTATAGTGCTTACCGACTGTTTTACCTGCCACGGTATCTGCATCAAGCTGAGCTAAATCTTCGGCAGACGAGATAAGATACGGATCCGATTCTGTACCGCTGCCGCCGGAATACTCCTGCGTATCGGCAAACACCGAAATACCCGTGTATATCGCTGTTACCAAAACGCTGACCGAAAGCAGTACGGAAAGAAACCTTGAAAATACTTTCTTACTCATATGATATACTCCTTTTTTTACTTCATCAACGTGTATTCTGTCAGAATTCCGCAATGGTCAGACAAAATAACACCGTCAGATACCTGCTGCGTCACCCTATAAGAATTGACCCTGAAATCGCCTCGGGTTACGAAACAGTAATCTATAATACCGCCGCCCTTCGTATCCCAGCCCCTCCATGTTGAGCCGCGCTCAGAGGAAGCAGCCTCAACCGAGGCGTCTGAATATTTAGCGGTAATTGCAGGATATTCTATCGCTTCGGGAGAAAAATTAAAATCCCCGGCGAATATTGTCGGACATCCCATCCTGTCTGAGATTTCCGACATTTCCCTAAGCTCCTCGGTTCTCTTGTCAAGACTTCCGTGATAAGCGTATATAAGCAGCCGTTTATCTGTTCCGAGCGGTCTTAGTAAGACCCAGAGATAATGACTGCGGACTCCCGGAATATTGTGAGCCTCTGATTTGATTTCTTCAAACATAGATGGCTTAAATAAAATCTGAAGCTCGGAGATTCCCGTCTTAGGATTAAAAACCTTTTTATACCCGCATTTTGCCGCTGCCGAAGCAGCAAAATCACCGTTCGACTCGCAGAGAACCACGATATCTGAGTCAACCGACTTTATCCTGCGGATAAGTGCGGGCAGGCGTTCCGGATTTCTGCCCGCAGCGCCGCCCTGCCCCGGCGGAGCATCGCCGTGCGTGCATATATTGTGCTCGTATAATTTAAAGGAAATACTCTGCTCTGACATTATAATCACCCATTAAGCGCAGTAAAAGACTTATTTAATTTCAAGCTCGGCAAGAAGCGCGCAGTGATCCGAAAGGATAGTATTGCCGACCTTCTGACCGAGAACATAGAAGGATCTTGCGTCAAAGCTATCCGTGCTGTAGAGTATGTGGTCAATTGTTTTGTTGTCGGCAGAATTCCAACCTAAATGTGTGCACTTATCATATGCGCTGCCTTCAGCAGTTCTGGTCAAGCCGGAAAGCGTATCGCTAAAGGCGGAATACTCTGCATTAAAATCACCCGCTACAACTGTCGGAAGAGCATTGGCGGAAACCGTCTCATTCATTGCAGCAATTTCAGTAGCTCTGGTGTTTGCATCCTTAGAATCACCGTGATAGCCATAAACCATAAATTTCTTTCCGGTTTTCTTAGACTTTAAAACTACCCAATGGAATGCGGAACGCTTTGAATTGTCAACCGTATTTTTCACAAGCTCAAATTCATCTGCTTTGTATAGTATCTGAATTTCAGATGATCCGTCTCTTGTGTTTGCCGCAACCTCATAGCTGCCCTTAGCGGCAACATAAGCCGCCCATTCTTTTGAACATTCTGTTAAAACGACTATATTCGGATTTCTCTGTGCCAATCTGTTTGCTAAAGGAGACAGCCTGCCTGCAGTACCCGCCGCACCGTTATCACCGTGAGAGCAGACATTCTGTGAGTATACCCTTAAAACCGTGTTTTGGGAAACCAGAACATCTTGAAGCTCGTTGCCTAATAAAAGCTTTCTAACTGAAGCGAGATCGGTTGCGTCAACATCACCGTTCTCATCAAAATCGCAGGTATCGATTATAATGTCGGAGCTTGTGTTTGCATTTACGCTATACTTCTTTACGGAAACAAAATCAAGGATATCGAAAACGCCATCGTTATTAAAGTCGCCTATAGTGTAGTGGTAAGCAAGAGTCGGATATTCATAATCCACCTTACGCCAGCCGTCCCCTAAATCGGTGAAAAACTTTGCATTTGATGTCATATCACGATATGAGCCGTTTGTGCTTTCATAAGCGTCGCCGTAATAGTAAATCCAACTTGTACTGTGGATTGTTCCGCCATTTCCTAAAAACTCTGCCTGACATCCCGTTCCGGAGTAACCGATTACTGTACCAATCTTAGCATAAATTTTATGAGGAGTCTCGTTGGTAACGGAAGGATGTGCACGACATGCGCCGCTTACCGAACCGCCGATACTGCCCTTCTGACTGTCTGTATTATGAGTGGCTTTAACGGTTCCTGTGTTCCATACAACATTGAGGTAATAGTTTGCGCCTTCAAGTCTTCCGTAGATACCGCCGATACGGTCAGTGTCACGATTGGTCGATATTTCAGGAGTCGAAGTCACATTACCTGTATTACCTACAGCTGACATGATTAAATTATTATTATTATTAGAGTTAGGAGAGTCAGGAGTCTTATTGATACCTAAAATACCGCCGACTTCTGACTGAGCGTTTAATTTGCTTGTTACATTACCTGTATTCAAAACATTAGTGAAAACTGTTTTGCCAACAGATACAGCCGCAATACCGCCTGTAATAACATGTTCATATTTTAAATAAGTGTTCGCAATTCCATACGCATTGCTAAGATAAGTCTGTATATCAGCAGAAGCAATAGCAGAGGTGTGAATATCGGTAGTGATATTTCCGCGGTTTTCCGTGTTAGTGATTGTTGTACCGTCCATAATAGCTACGATGCCGCCGGTCCACTGTCTTGCGCGGGTGATTTCTACCTCGCTTACACAGTTATCAATAACGGAGTTCTGAGCAATAGCGGCAATAGAACCAAAAATAACGTTCGGAGCCTCAGCCTTACCCATAACTGTTAAGTTTTTAACAGTGGCTTTCTTAAGACCTGTGAAAAGTCCGCCCAATGCATAGTTTACATTGTATGTATAATTGATTTTATGATGGTTGCCGTCAAATGTACCTTCAAAGGGTTTAGCGTCCGGGAGCGTTTGCGTTCCCGAAACAAAAAGTTCATCAGCGCCCCTGTTTTGTCCGATGGATATATTATCAACAGTCAGATCAGCAGTCAGCTTATAATACTTGCCGTCTGTATTTCCGGCAACAGTGTCAGCGTCAAGCTGTGCCATATGCTCGGCTGACGAAATTATATACGGATCCAATTCTGTACCGCTGCCGCCGCCATAGCTTTCCGTTTCCGCGGCGGAAATGACCGACGCTCCGCCCAAACCTGTCAGAATAATGCTGAGCGCCGTTGCCAGGGATAATAATCTGTATTTGCTTTTTTTGCCCATTGAGATGCCTCCTTTTTATTTTTATCACACGGCAGAGACTGGTTTTGCAATAATATCCAAACCATAACTTGCCGAAAAGATATATAAGGTATCAGTTCATTTCAAGCTCTGCGAATAACGCGCAGTGATCCGAAAGTATCGTTCCGTTTGAATCGTACTGATCAAGCGCCATGAAAGTCTTTGCCGTAAATTTATTTTTGCTGTAAAGCAAATGGTCTATAATGCTTCTTGAAGCGCTGTTCCAGCCAGGATGAGTAGGACCGTCATATCTGCTCTGCGCGGTAAGAGCGGCATTGGCAAACAGCGTCTCGGTAAGAGCATATTCCTCGCTTTCGCGGGTCGTATTGAAATCACCCGTGAAAATCGCAGGGAGATTCTTTTGCTGTATCAAAGCTATCGCAGTGTTTATTTCATTCTTTCTCGCCGTTTCCGAATCGCTGCCTGTGACCGTTCCGTGATAACCGTAAACAATAAATCTTTGTGAGGTTTTTTTAGATTCAAGAATCACCCAGTGATATGCAGACCGCTCGGAATCATCCACACTGTTTTCAATCAGATTGAATTCTCCGGCATTATAAAGAACCTGGATTTCCGAAAGACCGGTTCTTTTATTTTCTGCTATTTCATACCCGCATTTTTTCGCAACGCTTTTTGCCCATAAAGAATTACATTCTGTCAGAACCACTACATTAGGTGCGTTTTCGGCTATTACGCTGCAAATGCCAGGAAGTCTTTGAGGATTCTGTCCTGTTTCTCCCCCGTCTCCCGGAGAAGGATCACCGTGCGAACAAACATTGTGCGCATAAACCCTGATCTGCTGGCGATCACTGCCTGCATCGGAGGAGGGGCTCTGCGAACTCGGGTCTGTATCCGGACTTGAATCCGTATTCTGCGTGGGCTCGGATGCCGGCGTCTGGCTTGACGGAGACTGTGAAGCGCTCTGGTCAGACGTTTCGGAAGCCTTATCCTCTGAAGCAGTATCTGAAGAAACATCAAACGAGACAAAAGTATCCGACGTAAGCTCGGAATTTACATCAGAGCTGCTTGAAGTTCCTGTCCCGCCGCAGCCTGCGAAAACAAATGAAATCAAAATGCAGAATGCCGTCATAAACGGGATTATACGTTTTGTCATTATAAACCACCCATTTCCTTGTTGATTATTTATATTTTACAAATATGAATTTTTGTTTTCAATATGATATATTATCCAATTACTATGTAATATTGAACCAAGCGTTCGTCTTCCGTCAATTTTTCCCTTTTATTTTCCCATTTATTTAAAGTAATGTTAAACTTATGTTAAATTTATTTTTAATGCTTTGTAACCGACTAAATCTTTAATTTAATTTATCGCTTTTTTATAAATAAAAAGAACATCGAATTTAATTCGATGTTCAAAATCAATTTCTCACATTTCAATTCTAAGCAGTAAAAACAGCTGTTGTTGAACAAATTACTATACTTTTTTTACTTATCACAGCCTTAACAGCTATATTGTCTATGATGTAATCAACCTATTATTGTCAATAATCGTAGCGGCAGACCCTTTATTATTGTTTCCTGCGAATTTCTTCCGGAATTCCTTTGGAGTTGCTCCGACGCTTTTTTTGAAATCCTGAAAAAAACAGCATTCGCTTTTATAACCTACATCTGCGGCAATTTCAGAAATGTTCTTCCGGGAATACAGCAAATAGTTCTTTGCCATTTGCATCCTTACATTAACTACATACTGATGGAATGTCACCGAGAAATTCTTTTTAAAGGCACGGCAAAAATAGCTTTCAGATACCCTCATTGCCTGTGAAACATCTTTAAGTGAAATATCACCTATATTCTCCGATATATATGTAAATATCTTTCCCCACACCGGGTCGGAATATATTTTATTGGAGCGGCTCCTTGAAACCGTCATAATGATAAGATCAAGTATTTTCCACGCCGTCTCCAAATACATATTTCTCTTTTGGTTAAGCTCACTCTCAAGCAAATATATCAACTGTTCGATTTCTATTTTAAAAAAATCATCAAGGGCAAGAACTGTCGGCTTTGAAATGTCAAAATAGTTCATCAGCTTATCCGGAGAGCAAAAACAGACATTATATAATTTCATATCCTTGATTGAGTAATAAGAATGTATATCTTTTGGGCTCAAAATAATTATACTTCCGGTTTCGACGGGATAGGAAACACCGTTTATGATCTGTATGCCGCTTCCTTCATAAATATATTCCAACTCATAATAATCGTGATTGTGCAGCGGTTCCGCCATAGCGTAATAGTGGCTGTTGACTTTTATATCACAATCAGCGGCATATTCAACTCCGTTTTGACTCGGCAATTCACTGAATTTATATCTAATCAACTATATTATCTCCATATTCTATAAAATATTATAATTTTATTGTAATCCCTGTCATCCGTTTGAAGCAAATCCATAATTTCCTGCGTATGTTCATCTTCGCTGACCGAACCGTATCCACCGGCGAATGATTTATTCAACATAGTTTCTTTCACGTTTTTTCTCATCCTCCTCAAATTTATTGCGCAACATAATCGGTATTATGTTGCAAATGGATATACCAAACCTGTTTTATTGATGCTATTATATCATTGTTGCAAAGAAATTACAAGCAATCCGGCAAAGAAAAGTATGGTTCTTACAAGATATTGCTATTGTCAAAAACAAGCAGCACGAATAAGCTTTTTTAATAAAAATTTTGAAAAGGATTGGGTTTTGCGCTCATTTTTAATTTTAGTCTTGCGGCTTATCACATAATCATCGTCATCATCAACGATTGCTTTCATCAGATCCGAAGTGAGATTGCGGATATCGTGAAAGCGATACAGATAATCGTCCTCAGTTACAGCGGCAAGGGAACGGGCCAGCTGATGAAACCTTCCGTAACGGTCGGCAAAATGTCTGCCGGATGCCGCGTCTTCATTGAGAACAAAGACGGATTTCTTCATTGTACCGAGATTTTCCTTTTTGAGCCACTTCCCAAAATTTTGCAGTACGCCGTCTTTTTCTTTGTCCTCCAAATCTTCTGTTACAGCGCATTTACTGATAAATACAGAATGTTCACCAATCGTTGCGGCGTCCATCATACTGTGCGTGACAGGAGCAGTATCCACTTCATAAATGTTATAGTATTATGAAAAATCTTACTCAAAGAACAAATCAATTCAATCTTTCCGGGAAAAGATATTCAACACAAGAAATTTCAGATATTATTGACAGCAAGTCAGTTAATCTGCTTACGCTTTCCGTATGCCGCGGACAAAACAGTTAAAAGCCCGGACTTCAAGTGATGAAAATCACTCTGTGTCCTCCGCGCTTTTTATATTTGCCCTAATCATTTTCTCGATTTCCCCGGCGGCTATTCCCGCAGAAATCCCTTTGCGCTTTAAAAGACAGATATTCCTTGCGGGTACTGCCGGACTGATATCAAGAACTTTAAGACTTCCGTTATCTGTTTTCCCGAGAAAATCAAGAGGAACAAAGCCTATCCCTAAATCAGACCTTATCATAGGCAGAATCTGGTCGGCGGTCGCCGCTTCGACGTCCGACTCAAACGAAAGTCCCATTTTCTTGAAAAAATCCGAATAAAATCCGTAGGACGCGGTATTTCTGCCGAAACCTATAAGCGGGTATTTTTCAAGCTGTCTGTAAGTTTTAATCGAACCCTCCTGCTCCGCGAAAGTATTGCTGCACACAGGCACCTCCCTGATGCTGCGCAGAACAAAGGACTGAAGTCCTGACGCTGTCTCAAACGGCTCGGTGACAATCGCAAAATCGGCGAGTCCCTTTTTCACCGTATCGACAGCCTGCGGAGTCGAATAATTAAGTATCCGTATTTTGACCCCTGGATAGGTTTTGCGGAATTTTTTAAGCACAGGAAGAAGCACGCAGTGCAGCGCTATTTCACTCGCGGCAACCGTCACTACCCCGTATTTCAGACTTTTATCCGCCGCAATTTCCTCTTCACCGCGCAGAATATGACCGATGGCGGCGGAAATATGGCCGTACAGCCTCTCCCCCTCCGCCGTAAGGCTGACGCCGTGTCTCTGCCTTACAAAAAGAGTGCACCCGAGCTCATTTTCCAGCTTTTTCATCATTCTGGTTATATTCGGCTGGTTATTGAGAAGCGCGTCGGCAGCACCCGTAAAGCTCTTGTATTTTGCCACATAATAAAATATTTTATAGTAATCATAGCTTATATTCATAGCGTAGCCTCTTATATCAATTTAATATATCTTAATTGCAATCAAAGCATTTTACATATATCATAAAACAGATTATAATATGTAAGGTTAAAAAAAGCAAGACTTATATGACGGACAGAGGTAATCGTATGAAAAAAATAATCTGTATTGGAAGGGAATACGGCAGCGGAGGCAGAGAAATCGGGGAAAAGCTCGCGGCGGCGCTCGGTGTTCCCTATTACGACAAGCTGCTTATCAAAAAAACGGCGCTTGAATCGGGACTGAGCGAAGAATATATAGCGAGAACCGAGGAATCGCCCGTTAAAAATTTTCAGTTTTTAAGCGGCAACCTTTACGCAGATATGGCGGTAATGAACAATACATTTTATTTGGAAAGTCAGATAACATACAACGCCGAAAAAAAGGTGATCGAGCAGATTGGCGCCGAAGGCTGCGGAGTTATTGTAGGACGCTGCGCCTCAGGCATACTTCCGGAAGATAAAAGGCTTTCGGTATTTATTTATGCCGGCAAGGCAGATAAAATAAACCGTGTTTCATTAAGAAACGGCATAAGCGAAAAGGACGCCGCAGGCCGTATCAGACGTGTGGACAGAATGAGACGGCAGTTTTTCGATTTCTATTCCGAAACCCCGTGGGGACAGCCCGAAAGCTACGACATAATGCTTTCAAGCAGTCATTTTGGAATTGACGGCTGCGTGAATATTCTTCTCAACAGTATAAGAAGCATGGAGGCGCCCGTAAATGAATAAGGACCTTACTTCGGGCAATCCGCAGTCAGTGCTGTGGAGATTCTGCATGCCGCTGTTCGGAAGCATCATCTTTCAGCAGCTTTACAATATAGCCGACAGCTTTGTTGCGGGGAAATTTGTCGGCGAAAACGCTCTTGCCGCCGTCGGAAACAGTTACGAAATAACGCTGATTTTCATTGCTTTCGCGTTCGGCTGCAATATGGGCTGCTCAGTCGTCGTTTCAAAGCTTTTCGGCGCGAAAAATTACAAAGGAATGAAAACAGCGGTGTATACCGCCTGTATTTTCAGCGCTTTGGTCTGCGCGGCTCTGATGATTATCGGAATAACCTCTTCAAGCGCGCTGCTC
The DNA here is from genome assembly GCA_944376655.1 of uncultured Clostridia bacterium. Lineage (GTDB taxonomy): Bacteria > Bacillota > Clostridia > Oscillospirales > Acutalibacteraceae > UBA737. The sequence goes on along the minus strand of CALWDJ010000002.1, from coordinate 33,402 downwards.
AGGCTTATCAGAACGCCGGACGAGGTATTCGCGGATTCGGAGCTTTATCTTGATATTTATGTATGGGGTCTTCCCTTTGTTTTCTTCTACAACATAGCAACCGGTATTTTTTCGGCGCTCGGCGACTCGAAAACGCCTTTCTTCTTCCTCGCCGCCTCGTCGCTCTCAAATATTGCCGTTGATATATGGTTCGTAAAAGCCTTCAACATGGGAGTCGCCGGCGTCGCGTGGGCAACCTTTATCTGTCAGGGTATAAGCTGTATCCTTGCCATGACGGTTATATTCCGCAGGCTTGTTAAAATGGGAATAAAGGAAAAAATCCCTCTTTTTGACGGCCGCCTGTTAAAGCAGATTGTGATAATTGCCGTTCCGAGCATATTGCAGCAGAGCTTTATCTCACTCGGAAATATCGCCATACAAAGCATAATAAACGGCTTCGGCGCTGCGGTTATGGCAGGCTATTCGGCGGCGGTAAAGCTCAACAATCTGGTTGTGACCTCGTTTACCACGCTCGGAAACGGTATTTCAAACTATACGGCGCAAAATCTCGGTGCTCAAAAGCCCGAGCGCATAAAACAGGGCTTCAGGGCAGGCGTAAAGCTCGTGTGGATGCTGAACCTTCCGCTTTTCCTGCTTTATTTCTTCGGCGGCGGAATAGTTCTGAAGCTGTTTATGGACGAGCCGACAGAGCTTGCCATACAAACCGGAATCACATATCTGAAGATACTTTCCCCGTTCTATTTTGTTGTGTCCGCCAAATTGACGGCAGACGGCATTTTAAGAGGCACCGGAATGATGAAAAAATTTATGCTGGCCACCTTTACAGACCTGATACTCCGTGTCGTGCTTGCCTTCCTGTTTTCCGAAACGGCTCTCGGAGCCACCGGAATCTGGTGCGCGTGGCCTGTCGGCTGGTGCGTGGCTACCGTTCTGTCCATTGTATTTTACAGCCGAACATTCGCGGGCAAACACTTCCGGACAGACATAAAACAAGTCTGACAAAAATTTAATACGCTTGCAGTTTAATGTTTCAGACGCATAAAAGCACACCTGAAATTTTCGGAATTTCAGGTGTGCTTTTAATATTTTTATACCGTTTATGCAAATTTAAAAGTTGTTAAAAACGTAAAATGAAAATCACCGTTTTCACATCACAAAAACCGGCACAGCAGTTTTTACCGGAATCTGTCCTATTTCTCCTGCCCGATAAGCGATATGAGCCTGTCGTATTCAGCCGTAAGGCTGTCGTTCCTGAAGGCTATGCTCTCTCCGCTTATCTGCCAGCTGTCCTTATTTTCGATAAGAAAATCTATTACATCTTCGCTTCTGTCAAGTGTTTCCGTTATTTCCGCTATCATGGCATCAAGCTCATCGGCAGAACTGTCATCGGTTATATCGCCGACGCACTTATTCATATACAGGTCAACATAGTATTTGCCAAGATTTTTGCCCTCTATATACGATTTTGTTTTTTCATCTCACAGTCACATATAAAAAAGCACACTTAAAACAATTAAATGTGCTTTAAAAAACGCTTATTCACTTTATATTATTCGGCTTCAAAAGCGTCCTTGTCAAGACCGCAGACCGGGCATACCCAATCCTCGGGAAGATCCTCCCAAGCAGTTCCGGGCGCTATGCCGTTTTCCTCGTCGCCTACTTCGGGATCATAAATATATCCGCAAGGGCAAACATATTTCATTATAAACACTCCTTTTTATTTTTAATAAATCCAACCGAATTTTTCAGCCGGCAACTAAGGGTAAATATTTTACCACCGCGTTATAGAGTTATTGTAACACAAGCAATTAATAAAATCAATAAAACATAAAAAAATTCAAATAATTGTTACACATAGGCAAAAATTGTTGACATATAAGGATTATTGGTATAAAATAAACGAGCATATCATATTTACAGGAGAGATAAAGTGGATCAGCAGGATAATATACCGCAAAAAGGCGGTTTTAACAAAATAGTAACTGATATTTACTCTTTCGTAAAAAAGCGCAAAATCGCGACCGTTATAACAGCGGTAGCCGTAGCTTTATGTATAACCGTCACCGCGGTATACTATTCGGCAAATAATGACGCCCCGGATAACGTAAGCAGTCTGACCTCGGAAACCGTATCGAAATATCAGCCGGCTGATGTTTCAACCGAATCCGAAGAGCCTGCCAAGCCGTCAGAAGTGAGCGAAACCGTATCTGAGGTTCCAAAGCAAAATACCGTTTCCTCATCAAAGCCGCAGAGCAGCTCCTCACACGCTGCCTCGACAGACGCTCCGTCAGGTGCGGGCAAGCCCTCACAGTCGGGCGGGTTTAAATACAACACAAATCTTGATATCGAGGATAACGTGTTTTTCGACGCGATGATTTATACCGGCTATAATATAGAGAAGCACAGAGCAGACGGCAATATGTGGAAATATATACTTGCCTCACAAAAACGCGGTCTCGGATATCTGTCAGATATAACCTACGGCGGCGGGTCAACAGGATACGAGACAAAGAACGGAAAACCGGACATTTCATATTTTGAAAAGCACGGTCTTGTCTGCGCCTCTTATGTTTCCTATGTGTATTTCAATTATCTTCCCAATGTAGCGGGGATAGATACCTCCTCGCTTACAAAGCCCGTCCGTTCCACCTCCGCGAACGACTGGTACAACGCAGCCAAGGACTGGATCAAAAAGGGATACTCAAGAAAAATATCGTTCACGGCAAAGGATACTGCCGCCGCGATCAAATTCACTCCTTCGGAGGATATTCCGATAGGCTCGATAATCGCGTTCTGCGACGGAAGAAACAGGAGCGACCATTGCAGCCACGTCGTTATATACGCAGGCTACAAAAACGGATATCACTGGGTATTCCATGTCGGAAACGAAAACGGTCCGGAATTCTGCGCTGTTGAGCGTATGAAGTTCGGTCCCGACCCGCAGTGGCCGATAGCCGTTATCACGCCGCCGTCTAATATCAGGATGTCGGCTATGATTGAGGTTAATGTGACCGACAGTGAAGGAAACGCCGTTTCCGGTTCAAAGGTCACCCTTACAAGCGGCAAAAACGGCGCCGCGGTCTCCCTCGGCACTACGGGGACAAGCGGAAAGCTCACAAAGGAATACCTTTCGTACGGAGAGTATACACTCAAATTCACCGTTCCCGAGGGGTATACGGCTGACAGCACGGAAAAGAAAATATCGCTTACAACCGCTTCAAACAGCAAAAACACTGTAAATATAGTTCTGAATGTAAAGCCGCAGGTGTCCGACACACCGGAAGAAAGCGGCACATCAAACGATGAAACCGATTCGTCCGGAACCGACAGCGCTCTGCCTCCCGAATCATCAGGCAGCTCAAATGTCACCGTTTCGGAAGACGAAACCGCAGAATAAAAAAGCGGCGTTCCCGCCGTACAGCGAGTAAAATAGGTTATATGATGAAAAGCGTCCGCCTAAAGTTTGCGGACGCTTTTTTATGTAATCAAATCCTGTCTTTATAATTCCTTCAAAAACTCGCCTATACGGCTCACAGCTTCCTTGATATGCTCTACCGAATAGCAGTATGACGCGCGTATAAAGCCCTCGCCGCTCGCTCCGAACGCCGTGCCCGGAACGACCGCGACATTCTTGCTGTAAAGCAGCTTTTCACAGAACTCGTCGCTTGTCATACCGGTGCTTTTTATGCTCGGAAAGGCATAAAAGGCACCTTTCGGCTCGCGGCACTCAAGACCTATCTTATTAAAGCCCGACACCATCATACGGCGACGCATATCGTATTCCTTTACCATATATTCAACATCGTCGTCACAGCCGCGCAGAGCCTCTATCGCCGCGTACTGCGAGGTGGTCGGAGCGCACATTATGGCAAACTGGTGTATCTTTGTTATCTGGTCCATAATTTCTCTCGGACCGCAGGCAAAACCGAGCCTCCAGCCGGTCATAGAGAAGGCCTTTGAAAATCCGTTTACCGTAACGGTTCTCTCCCACATTCCCTCTATTGCCGCAGGAGATATGTGCCTTTTTCCGCCAAAGGTAAGCTCGGCATATATTTCATCGGAAAGGACAAGAATATTTGTGTCCTTTATTACGTCGTACAGCTTCTCGATGTCTTCCTTTTCCATTATAGCGCCGGTGGGATTGCAGGGATATGGCAGTATAAGCAGCTTTGTACGCTCGCTCATAGCGTTTTTGAGCTCCTCCGGCGTTACCTTGAAGTCGTTTTCCGCCTTTGTCTCGATAATAACCGGCACCCCGCCTGCAAGCCTTGTTACCGGCTCGTAGCAGACATAGCTCGGCTGGGGTATTATAACCTCGTCCCCCGGGTTTACAACGGCTCTTATGCACATATCTATCGCTTCACTGCCGCCCACAGTAACAAGTATTTCCTCATCAGGACAGTACTTTGGACCGAATTTTCTTTCCACATATCCGGCAATTTCAGAACGCAGGCGGTCTATTCCCCAGTTGGAGGTATACTTTGTCTTACCCTTTTCAAGCGACTCTATACCCGCTTTTCTGATCTGCCACGGCGTCTGGAAATCCGGCTCACCGACACCAAGGGAAATCACATTGTCCATAGTGGCGGCAATATCAAAAAACTTCCGTATTCCCGACGGCTTTATATCCTTTACCGTCTTATTCAGCAATGACGAATAATCCATCATATCCAGAGCTGCCCCCTGTCGTCCTCATCGCTGCTCACAAGCTCAACATCCATCTCCTTGTAGCGGCGCATAACAAAATGAGTTGTTGTGGAAGTTACAGAGTCTATCGTTGCCAGCTCCTTCGCCACAAAACGCGCGATGTCCTGAAGTGTTTTCGCCTTTACAACAACGTTAAGGTCATAAACGCCCGACATAAGATAAACCGACTCAACCTCCGGGTGCTTCATTATCTTTTCCGCTACCTCTTCAAACCCAAGTCCCGCTTTAGGAACAACATTTATTTCTATAATTGCGGACACATACGGATTTTCAATCTTTTCCCAGTCTATTACAGCACGGTAGCCCCTTATAAAACCGTCTTTTTCAAGCTGCTTAATTTCGTTTTTTACCTCTTCCTCATCGGCTCCGAGCATTACCGCTATATCTTCAGCGGTGTATTTGGCGTTGCGTGCAAGCAATTTAAGTATTTCGTATTTCATTTTATTTTCCTCCTTAAAAAAATCGTCCCGAACGCTCCTCACGCCCGGGACGAATAAAATCCGTGTTACCACCCTTATTCGGAAATAATTTCCGCACTCAACGGTACAGTAAATACCTTGCGCCCTGTAACGGAGGCCGCCGTCTTCCCTTTCAGGAGCCGCTCCGGAAACAGCTTCACTGCGGTTATGCCGAAGATTTTCACCTGCCATCTTCTCTCTTTAAGCCCTCGCCGCGGCTACTTTCTTTCCATCAAAGCGTTTCTTCTCTATGCTATAATCATAAACCATTATCCGGCTTTTGTCAAGCAAAATCACTCAAGGTCCTCATCGTAGCGCGCTCTTTCCCCGCCTATGAATTTCGGCCTCACTCTCGCCGCAAGCACCGTCGCCTCGCCTATCTTATTGTTCTGCAGCCTTACCGGCACCGCCACCTTTTTAAGGTGCATACCTATCATTGTAAAGCCAATGTCAAGTCCGGCGTCCGCCCTTATCTCCTCAACCGCTACCGGGTCATCAAAGGCGGCATACGCCGCCGTGGCAAACGAACCGCCCGCCTTCGGCTGCGGAACAACGTTTACAATATCGTAAAAAGGCACAGCCGCGCGTTCGGTTATTATCGCACGGTTTAAGTGCTCACAGCACTGGCAGGCAAGAAAAATGCCCTTTTCCTTTACCGCCGAATAAATCCCGTCAAAAACCTCTTTCGCGGTCTGAGGAGAAGAATCAGTACCTATTTTATGCCCTGAAATCTCGCTTGTCGAGCAGCCAACAACCAGTATCTGTCCTTTTTTAATGCCTGATACCTCAATTATTTCATGCGCGGCGGCTGCCGCCTGTTCCTTAAGTTCCATAATAAAACTCACTGTCCTTTCGGTATTTATACATTATATCACCGTTTGCGCGGCTTTAAAAGTTTTTTCTTTAAAATACTTGACTTTTTTTGCAGGCAATGATATTATTAACAAAAATGCGCTGACGAAGAAAAGTAGGAAATCCGTTCTCCTTCAGAGAGCCCCCGCCACGGCTGAAAGCGGGAGTACGCAGAGCCTTTTCCGAAGTTCCCTTCCGAGCAGCGCCGCTGAAAAAACAGTAGGCGGCGACGGTTGGCACCGTTACAGCCGGGAGAGTGTTTGCTCTTTGAGCGAAAATTACGGGTGGTACCGCGGAGATTTCAATGCTTCGTCCTGTTATTGCGGGACGGAGTTTATTTTTTTGCACGGAGGAATTTTTATGAAAGAAAAGCTACAGACAATAAAAGCGGCGGCGCAAAATGCCCTTGCCGCCGCTGACAGCGAAAATATCATTGAGGAATTAAGGGTAAAATATCTCGGAAAAAAGGGCGAGCTTACCGCTATTCTCAAGCAAATGGGTTCTCTCTCTCCCGAAGAGCGTCCGGCTATGGGTCAGCTTGTTAATGAAGCAAAGCAGGAGCTTGAGACGCTGATTGCCGAAAAGAAGGAAGCGCTTAAAGCAAAAGCCACAGAGCTTAAGCTCAGGGCGGAAACGATAGATATTACCATGCCCGCGAAGGAGATAAACGCCGGCGGTCTTCATCCGCTCAATATTGTTATAAACGATATGATAGACATTTTCCAGTCTATGGGCTTCGACGTAGTGGACGGGCCTGAGGTCGAGACCGACTACTATAACTTCAAGTGTCTCAATGTTCCGGAGGACCACCCGGCAAGAGATATGCAGGACACATTCTATCTCGCGGAAAATCTTCTTCTCCGCACGCAGACCTCCGCCGCGCAGATACGCACCATGGAGACCCGCAAGCCTCCTATCCGCGTTATATGCCCCGGCCGTGTTTTCCGTGCCGACGAGGTTGACGCCACACACTCCCCTGTTTTCCATCAGCTTGAGGGTCTTGTGGTGGACAGGGGCATAACAATGTGTGACTTAAAAGGCGTGCTTGAGCAGTTCGCCAGAGAAATTTATGGCAGCGACACAAAGGTGCGCTTCCGCCCCTCTTTCTTCCCGTTCACAGAGCCGTCGGTCGAGGTTGACGTTTCATGCAGCGAATGCGGCGGAAAAGGCTGCCGCGTCTGCAAGGGCGCCGGCTGGATAGAGATACTCGGCGCCGGAATGGTGCATCCGAACGTTCTGCGCTGCTGCGGAATAGACCCGGACGTTTACTCGGGATTCGCTTTCGGAATAGGCATTGACCGCATAACCACGACACGCTACAAGATAAGCGATATACGCCTTTTGTTTGAGAACGACAAGCGTTTTCTTGAGCAGTTTTAAGGAGGGGCAAAAATGAAAATATCACTTAACACACTTAAATATTACGTTGACATAAACGTTCCGGTCGAAGAGCTCTGCGACCGTATGGTAATGGCAGGCTTTGAGGTGGAGGATATTAAGAAGCAGGGCGATGAGATAAAGAATGTAGTCGCCGCGAAAATACTGAAAATCACTCCGCACGAAAACAGCGACCATTTGCAGATTTGCAGTATGGACACAGGCGCCGGAGAGCCGGTACAGATAGTAACCGGCGCGCAGAACATTCACGAGGGCGACTATGTGCCGGCGGCGCTTGACAACAGCTATCTTCCCGGCGGCGTTCACATCGTTTCGGGCAAATTAAGGGGCGTCGAGTCAAACGGTATGCTCTGCTCGGGCAAGGAGCTTGGTCTTACCGAAAGCGACTATGAGGGCGCCGAGGTAAACGGTATTCTTATACTTAAGGGCGAGCCCGCTCCCGGAACCGATATCAGAAAGGTCATCGGGCTTGACGATTATATCATCGACTTCAAGATAACCGCCAACCGTCCCGACTGCAACTGCTTCTTAGGCGTGGCAAAGGAAATTTCGGTAGTTCTCGGCACAAAATTCACCGCCCCGAAGCCGGAATACAAAACCGCGGGCGGCAATATAAACGACTGTATAAGCATCGAGGTCAAGAACTTTGACCTCTGCCCCCGCTATATCGGCAGAGTAGTTAAAAACCTGCGCATAAAAGAGTCGCCTGAATGGATGAAGAAAGCCATCACTGCCTCGGGTATGAGACCGATAAACAACATTGTCGATATAACCAACTTCGTAATGCTTGAAACCGGTCAGCCTATGCACGCATTCAACTACAACGACATAAGAGGTCATAAAATAATTGTGCGCAATGCCGCCGAGGGCGAGTCAATCACCACGCTTGACGGCAAGGAGCACAGGCTTACTCCCGATATGCTTGTAATAGCAGACGGCGAGCAGCCCTCCTGCCTTGCCGGAGTTATGGGCGGCAGGGAAAGCGAAATTGAAAACGACACTACCGACCTTTTCCTTGAGTCGGCGAAATTCAGACGCGACAATATCCGTCACACCTGCCGCGCACTCGGCGTACGCACCGAAGCGAGCGGCCGCTATGAACGCGGAACTGACATTATGAATGTTGAATACGCTTCGGAGCGCGCCTTGCAGCTTATAAGCGACCTTGACGCCGGCGACATAATAGACGGAACGATAGACCTTAACGCCGGTCTGCCCGAGGACAGGGTAATAAACGTGACGACCGATAAAGTAATGGAGCTTATCGGCGTTGATGTTCCGGACGAAAAAATAGCCGACATTTTAAACAGTCTCGGTCTTACGACGGTCTTGAACGGGAAAGAGCTTACCGTAAAGGTTCCCTCAATACGCGACGATATCGAGGGCAGAGCCGATTTAGCCGAGGAAGTAATGAGAATTTACGGCTATGACCATATAATAGGCACACCCATGCGCGGCGACGTGGTAAGGGGCAAAAAGCTGCCCGAAAGGATAAAAACCGATAAAATAAAGGCTCTGCTCTGCGGAGCGGGCGCGCGTGAGATTGCCACATACTCGTTTATCGGTTCGGGAGCTGTGGACACACTGCTGCTTGATAAGGACGATGAGAGAAGAAACCAGATTAAAATAATCAATCCGCTCGGCGACGAATACTCGGTTATGCGCACCCAGCTTACAACCAGCATGCTTACCGTGCTTGCCACCAATATAAGCCGCAAGATAACCGACGGCAGGTTCTTTGAGATTTCAAAGCGCTTTATCGCAAAATCTCTGCCTGTTACAGAGCAGCCTGACGAGCTTGCCACAATGTCGGTGGGAATTTACGGCAAAGACGAGGATTTCTTTACGTTAAAGGGAATAATAGAAAGCATTATGAAGCTGTGCGGAGCGCATACGGAGTACGAGAGAAGCGCCGAGCCGTATCTCCACCCCGGCCGTCAGGCGCTTGTAAAGGCGAACAATGTGCCGGCGGCGGTATTCGGCGAGGTTCACCCCGCCGTCGCCGCACAGTACGGAATCGACAGCCGTGTTTACGTTGCCGAAATAAAGCTCGATATACTGCTCGGCATAAACAAGCGCAAAACCGTATACAAGCCGCTGCCGAAATTCCCGGCGGTTGAGCGTGACTTTGCCATGCTGTGCGACAGTGACCTGCCGGTCGGCACGCTTGAGAAAGCGATAATAAAAGGTGCGGGCAGGCTGCTTGAGAAAATTGAGCTGTTTGACGTTTACTCCGGCTCCCAGATACCCGAGGGCAAAAAAAGCGTCGCTTACAGCGTATGGCTCCGCTCGGCGGACGCAACGCTTACCGACACCGAGATTGAGGCGGCAAGCTCCTCAATAATCAAAAACCTTGAGTCTGTCGGCGCAGAGCTGAGAAAATAATGCTTGAATTTTTCCGGCAAACGTTATAAAATATAGAAAAAGGATATGAGAGGTGTTTTTATGAACGACAGAACGATGACCTTTTCCATCGGCGACCAGACCGAGCAGGAAATACGGAACATACTTACTCTGGTCTATGACGCGCTTAAAGAAAAAGGTTATAATCCTATCAATCAGATAGTAGGTTATATTCTTTCAGAGGACCCGACCTATATCACCACTCATAACAACGCGCGCAATCTTATTAGAAAGATAGACCGCGATACGCTTTTGCAGTCACTTGTAAAGTATTATTTGAGCGCATAGATCCGTATCGGAGAGGGCTGCCTGAAGCGCAGCCCTCTTTTTGATTGTGTGCCGCCTGCGGCTCTTCGGAGGTCATTGAATGAACGAAAGACAGAATTACAACACAAAAGCGCGGAAATACATACTTGATTTTCTGCAGACTCAGAGCGGCACGGTAAGCGCGGCCGATATTGCCGGCGGACTTGAGAAATCCGGCGCCGCCGTAAACAGGGCTACGGTCTACCGCTGCCTTAATAAAATGACGGCGGAAAAAAGTCTCCTTAAATTTACAGACAGTAAAACCCACCGCTCTGTATACCGCCTTGCGGACAGCGACAGCTGCGACGACCATCTCCACATCAAGTGTACAGTCTGCGGCAAACTTATACATCTTGACTGCGGATTTATGCACGATATTAAAGCCCACCTGTCTGAGCGCCACGGCTTTACGCTTGACTGCGACGGAAGTATTTTATACGGAATATGCTCCGACTGCAAAGAAAAATAAAGGGAATTATAAAAAATTCTTGACAAATCATCTTTACGGTGGTATTATGCTTTTATACGAAAAATGCGCTGAAGGAATTATTCTTTATTGTATGCGTCAAGAGAGCCGGCGGTCGGTGAAAGTCCGGTACGATAAAATAAAGAAGTCTCGTTCCCGAGCAGAGCGGCTGAAAATCACAGTAAGCCGTTACGGAGCTGCACCGTTATCAGAGCAGAGAGCTTGTTGGAGCTCTATTGAGTGACCGTTTTTATAACGGTAATCAGGGTGGTACCGCGAAATATTTCGTCCCTGAGACTGCTTTACGCAGTCTCAGGGATTTTTTATTGTCAATACCGGAATTTCCGAACCGCTGTCCAACAATAAAAAAAGAAAGGTATGTTGAAATGAAAAACATCAAAATCGCTGACAGAACTCTTTGCACGGAAGACTCACAGTTCTCTTTCAAGGAAAAAATCGAGGTCGCACGCCTGCTTGAACGTCTCGGAGCGGACACAATAGAAATACCCGAAATCACCAACTTCCGCACCGATGCGCTTTTTGTAAGAACCGTCGCCGCCTTCGCCAAAAACAGCGTTATCTCCGTATGCGGAGGCATGACCGAGGAAAGCATTGAAAACGCGGCAGCCGCATTAAAACCGGTTAATCACCCGAGGATACGCATTGAGCTCCCCGTTTCGACAGTAGGAATGGAATATTCCTGCCATAAAAAAGCCCCGAAAATGGCAGAATTTATCTCAGGTCTGGTATCAGCCGCCAAAGCAAAATGCGGAAGCGTTGAATTCTGCGCCCTTGACGCCACAAGGGCCGACGCCGGATTTGTTTTTGAGATTGCCGACGCCGCAGTAAACGCCGGAGCCGACATTATAACCGTTTGTGACAGCGCCGCCGAGATGATGCCCGATGTATTCGCCGATTTTGTCGCGAAAACCGCTGAACATATAAACGGAAAAGCCGAAATCGCGGTTATGTGCAGCGACAAGAACGGCATGGCGACCGCAAGCGCGGTTCTCGCAGTTAAAAACGGCGCGGATACCGTAAAGACCGCAGTTTGCAGAGATATTACCGAGCTTGAAACCTTTGCCGGAACCATTAAAAACTGCGGAAACAGCTGCGGCTTTGAAAGCGGAATAAAGTATACAGAGCTTAACCGTATAGTAAAGCAGATTATGTGGATAACCGGAAAGAAAGCCGAAAGACCAGCGGTTTCGCCCGTCGCAAACGACGAAGAAGCCGTAATGCTCGACCGCAACGACGACAAGGAAGCCGTAACAGCCGCCGTAAAGAACCTCGGCTACGATTTGTCTGACGAGGATTTCGGAAAGGTATATGAGGAATTTCAGCGCGTAGCCGACAAAAAGCGTGTCGGAGCCAAAGAGCTCGAAGCCATAATCGCCTCAAGCGCAATGCAGGTACCCCCTGCCTACAAGCTGGTAAGCTATGTTATAAACAACGGAAACATCATCTCCGCGACCGCCCAGATAACCCTTATGAGGGACGGTGAGGAGCAAAAGGGCATCTGCATAGGCGACGGCCCGATTGACGCCGCTTTCCGCGCCATTGAGCAGATAATAGGACATCACTACGAGCTTGACGATTTTCAGATACAGTCGGTGACAGAGGGCAAGGAAGCCATGGGCTCGGCGCTCGTAAAGCTCCGCCGCGACGGCAAGCTCTATTCCGGCAACGGAATTTCGACCGACATTATAGGAGCCAGCGTAAGGGCCTACATAAACGCGGTAAACAAGATAGTATACGAGGAGGCGTAAAAAATGAAATTAGCATTTTCTACCAAGGGCTGGCACAACAGCAGCTTTGAGGACTTCTGCAAAATCGCGGGAGATTTGAAATTCGAGGGAATCGAGCTTCACAATATTCACGGCCCTCTCTTTACGGAAAAGGACGGTGTTTTTCACGATTACGCCGCCGCTTCCACCGTCAGAAAGCTGTACGAATCAGGACTTCAGATACCCTGCATAGACGCTATATGCTCGCCCGGTGTTCCGGCCGAAAAGGACAGCAGCGTAAAGGAAATATCCGACTGCCTTGATATAGCCAAAAACCTGCATATTCCCTATGTCCGCGTAAAAGCGGCTGAGGGCGGCGCTGAAGCCGTGGCCGATGTAATAAGGGAAGTTGTTTCCGACGCCGAGGAAAAGGGCGTGGCGCTGCTTATAGAAACCACAGGCATATTCTGCGACACCGCCGCTCTGCGCGAGCTGCTTGAGAGCTTCGCCTGCGACAGCATCTCGGCTTTATGGGATATGTATTCCACATTCTTTACCGCCGGCGAAGGACCCGAAGACACTATAAGGAACCTCGGCGCATATGTAAAGCATGTTCATATAAAGGACGCCGCGAAAACCGAAAGCGGAACCGAGTTCTGCCTTATAGGCGAGGGTCAGCTCCCCATAAAGGAAATGATGCTGGCGCTCCGCTCTGTAAACTACGACGGCTTTATCTCGCTTGAATGGGATCCCGAATGGTGCCCCGAGCTTGACGATATGGAGATTATCTTCTCCCATTTCGTAAACTATATAAGTCAGTACGGCGATACCTCAAAGGCCGAATCCGCGCTCTACTACAACCGCGCGCACACCGGAAAATACGTCTGGAAAAAGAACCTGCTTATCGACTGCACATTTTCAGAGGTACTCGACCGTATGGTTGAGGAATTTCCCGACCAGTACGCCTTTAAATACACCACCCTTGACTACACAAGGACATACAGCGAGTTCCGCGATGATGTTGACGCCTTTGCCCGCTCCCTCATCGCTATGGGAGTAAAAGCCGGCCACCATGTTGCGATTTGGGCGACCAATATCCCGCAGTGGTATATTTCCTTCTGGGCGACCACAAAAATCGGCGCCGTTCTGGTATCGATGAACACCGCCTATAAAATCCACGAGGCGGAATATCTGCTCAAGCAGTCGGACACCCACACCCTTATAATGATAGACGGCTACCGTGACTCCAATTACTCAGAGACCATGGCGGAGCTCTGCCCCGAGCTTGAAAACACAAAGCCCGGACAGCCGCTGCACAGCAAGCGACTGCCCTTCCTGCGCAATATAATCACCGTAGGATTTAGACAGAAAGGCTGTCTTACATGGAACGAGGCGCTCGAGCGCGGAAATCAGGTGCCCGTAAGCGAGGTTTACCGTATGGCGGCGGCGGTCGACAAGGACGACGTCTGCAATATGCAGTACACCTCAGGCACCACCGGCTTCCCCAAGGGCGTAATGCTGACCCATTACAATGTGGTAAACAACGGCAAATGCATAGGCGACTGTATGGAGCTTTCCACCGCCGACCGTCTTATGGTTCAGGTGCCTATGTTCCACTGCTTCGGAATGGTGCTCGCGATGACCGCGGCGATGACCCACGGCACAACCTTACTCCCCCTGCCCTATTTTTCACCGAAGCCGGCGCTTGCCTGCATCAACTCAGAGCATATCACCGCTTTCCACGGTGTTCCGACAATGTTTATCGCCATGCTTGAGAATCCGGATTTTGAGAAAACCGATTTCTCGTATATGCGCACCGGCATTATGGCGGGAAGCCCCTGCCCTATTTCCGTTATGCGCGACGTTGTGGACAAGATGAATATGAAGGAAATCGTAATCACCTACGGTCAGACCGAGGCTTCCCCCGGCTGCACCATGAGCTCCATAAATGACTCGATAGAGGCGCGCGTCGGAACAGTCGGCAAGGCGCTGCCTGAAATAGAGTGCAAAATCATAAATCCGGAAACCGGAGAAGAGTGCCCCGATGAGGTCACGGGCGAGTTTGTGGCGCGCGGCTACAACATAATGAAGGGCTACTATAAAATGCCCAAAGCTACCGCCGCAGCCATCGACAAGGACGGCTGGCTGCATACCGGCGACCTTGCCTGCCGCACGCCTGAGGGTTACTACCGCATTACCGGAAGGCTCAAGGATATGATAATCCGCGGCGGTGAGAATATTTACCCGAAGGAGATAGAAGAATTCATATACACCCATCCGAAGGTCAAGGACGTACAGGTAATCGGCGTGCCCGACGAGCAGTACGGCGAGGAAATTATGGCATGCATAATCCTCAAGGACGGCGAAACCATGACCGAGGCGGAAATGAAGGAATACATCAACGCCCATATGGCGCGTCACAAGGTTCCGCGCTACATCGATTTTGTGGACAGCTTCCCGATGAACGTCGCCGGAAAGATACTCAAATACAAAATGCGCGAGGACGCAGTCAAGAAGCTGGGACTCCAGAAAGCGGACAGCGTGGTGACAGCGTAATGATAAACGGATTTTTCGTCACCGACGCCCACTGTCACATCTACCCCGAAAAAATCGCCGAACGCGCCATACACGGCACGGATACATTTTACGGCGAGCATTCCGTGGGAACAGGGACTGTCGGCAATCTTATCGAAACAGGCGGCAGGGCGGGCATTGACCGCTTTGTCGTCCAGTCGGTCGCCACAACTCCCAAGCAGGTAAAAAGCATAAACGAGTTTATTGCCGGAGAAGTGGAAGCGCACAGCGGAAAGCTAATAGGCCTCGGCACCCTGCACCCGGACAGCCCTGATATAAAGGGAGATATCGAGCATCTTGTATCTCTCGGGCTTAAAGGCGTCAAGCTGCACCCCGACATACAGGCGTTTAAAATCGACGACTACCGCTGCCTTAGAATTTATGAGCTTTGCGAGGAAAGAAAGCTGCCGATACTTATGCACACGGGCGACAACCGCTATGACTATTCTAACCCTAACCGTCTTCTGCCAATACTTCAGATTTATACCGGACTTACGGTTATAGGCGCGCACCTCGGCGGCTGGTCGATATGGGATGAAGCAAGCAGGGCATACTGCGGCATACCGAATTTTTATGTTGACTGCTCATCGTCTTTCCATTATCTTCCGAAAGAGACCTCGGCGGCAATTATCAGGCGCTACGGAACCGACAGAGTGCTGTTCGGAACCGACTACCCGATGTGGTCTGCCGAAAAAGAACTTGAATACTTTTTCTCACTCGGACTTGACGAAAACGAAATAAAGTGTATACTTAATACTAATGTCTCTAAAATTTTTGACTTGGAGTGAGAAATATGAAATATCTTAACAGAGATACAGTATGTGTTCAGGGCGGCTATACTCCCGCAAACGGCGAACCGAGGCAGGTTCCGATAATACAGAGCACAACCTTTAAATACGCGACAAGCGAAGATATGGGAAAGCTGTTTGACCTTGAGGCGAGCGGCTATTTCTACTCACGCCTTCAGAACCCCACCTGCGACACGGTGGCGGCGAAAATCTGCGAGCTTGAGGGCGGTACCGCCGCAATGCTTACCTCATCAGGTCAGGCGGCGTCATTCTACGCCATATTCAACATCGCCTCCTGCGGAGACCATATTGTTTCCTCATCTACCATTTACGGCGGCACCTTCAATCTTTTCGCCGTTACAATGAAGCGTATGGGGATTGATTTCACCTTCGTCTCCCCTGACTGCACAAAGGAAGAGCTTGACGCGGCGTTCAGACCCAACACAAAAGCGGTTTTCGGCGAGACTATCGCCAATCCGGCGCTTACGGTTTTCGATTTCGAGAAATTCTCCGCCGCGGCGCACACGCACGGAGTGCCGCTGATAGTTGACAACACCTTTGCCACACCGGTAAACTGCCGTCCCTTTGAATGGGGCGCGGATATCGTCACCCATTCGACCACAAAGTATATGGACGGTCACGGAGCGGCGGTAGGCGGTTGCATAGTCGATTCCGGCAGGTTTGACTGGACAAAGTATCCGGACAAATATCCGGGACTCTGCACTCCCGACGAAAGCTATCACGGCGTGACCTATACCGAGCGCTTCGGACTCGGCGGAGCTTACATCACAAAAGCCACCGTTCAGTTAATGCGCGATTTCGGCTCGGTTCAGTCGCCGCAGAGCGCGTTTATCCTTAATTTAGGGCTCGAAAGCCTCCATGTGAGAATGGCGCGTCACTGTGAAAATGCTCTTGCTGTCGCAAAGGCGTTAAACTCAGACGACAGGATTTCATACGTTGTATATCCCGGTCTTGAGGGCGACAAGTATCATGACCTCGCGATGAAATATATGCCGAACGGCACAACCGGCGTTGTCAGCTTTGCCCTCAAAGGAGGCAGAGCGGCGGCGGAGACATTCATGAAAAACCTTAAAATCGCCGCTATTGAGACACACGTTGCCGACGCGCGCACCTGCTGTCTCCACCCGGCAAGCTCTACTCACCGTCAGATGACCGAGGAGGAGCTTACGGCGGCAGGAGTACCATCTGACCTTGTAAGGTTCTCATGCGGTCTCGAAAGCTCCGAAGACCTTATAGCCGACATTAAGCAGGCGCTTGACTGCATAGGCAGATAAGGCGGTAATACTATGCCGATTAAAATACCAAACGATTTGCCGGCGGTAAAAACGCTCAACGACGAAAACATTTTCGTAATGACCGAAACAAGGGCTATTACTCAGGATATTCGCCCTCTTAAAATACTGCTGCTTAATCTTATGCCCAAAAAAATTGAGACCGAGACCCAGCTTTCGCGTCTTCTAGGCAACTCACCGCTTCAGGTTGACCTTGAATTCATACACACCAAAAGCCACAAATCCAAAAATACCTCTGCGGAACACCTTTTTACATTTTACAAAACCTTTGACGATATAAAAGACCGCACCTTTGACGGTATGATTATAACCGGAGCGCCGGTTGAGCTTATGGAATTCGAGGAGGTGGAATACTGGGACGAGCTCTGCGAGATAATGGAGTGGAGTAAAACACATGTTCACAGCACCTTCCACATCTGCTGGGGCGCGCAGGCGGGCCTTTACTATCATTACGGAATAAAGAAATATACGCTTGATAAAAAGCTGTTCGGCGTTTTCCCCCACAGGGTGGATTACAAGCGCTCCATTCTGTTCAGGGGCTTTGACGATGTATTTATGGTGCCGCAGTCAAGGCACACCACGGTAAGAACCGAAGATGTTAAAGCGGTTCCGGATCTTAAAATACTCGCCTCATCAGAGGAAGCCGGCGTATACGCCATATCAACCGACAAGGGCAGGCAGATTTTCATAACCGGACATTCAGAGTACGACGCGGGAACTCTTGCCGCGGAATATTTCAGAGATAAAAGCGAGGGCGAGCCGATAGATATTCCGAAAAACTATTTTCCGGACGACGACCCCGAAAAACCGCCGGTCGTAACATGGCGCTCCCATGCCAACCTGCTTTATTCCAACTGGCTCAACTATTTTGTTTACCAGACTACGCCCTACGATATAAACAAAATAAAATGAGTTTCAGGATTTTATTCAAAAAAGCTGAGCGTTCGGTACCGCTTGTTGTGATTTCTGCCGGAAATGATTCGTTTACCGAAAGCGATATGCTGAAAAAGGACTGAAGCCTGTAATCAATCGTATTTTTCCCGGTCAATACAGCTCGGTAAAGCAGAAAACAAAACCACCTTTTGATATGCCCCGAAAAGTACAGTAGCTTCGGAAAAGCAAATCAAAAGGTGGTTTTTAATTTAAAAATCAAAGTTTAAAATATTATGACGGAAAGACTCCGTTTTACAATCAAAGTGCATAACGCCTGATATTGCCGGAATCACAAGCTGTCATTAAGCCTTGACTTTATTGTAGCGTGTGACAAGCGCTGATTTCTTTCTCGCGGCATTATTCTTATGAATAATTCCCTTGACAGCAGCCTGGTCAATCTTCTTAACGGCAGCCTTTACTGCTTCTGCCATATCGGCTGAATTAGCATCAATAGCGGCATCGGCTTTTTTAACCGCGGTTTTTAAAGCAGAACGGTAAGCCTTATTATGCTCATAATTTGCCTTGCTGACCAAAACACGCTTTTTAGCGGATTTAATGTTCGGCATTATGACACCTCCTAACATTTTTCTCACAGTACAAATAATAATACCACAAATAAAGCTGAAATGCAATAGTTTTTTTGATTTTCAGTCTCTTTTTTTACATAAAAGCGCCGCTTTACTTATCGTCGCAGCAGGGGTCGGCGGGCGGCTTGGGAACAGGCTTCGGCGCCGGCTTGGTAATATCCCCGATGCCTGTTGTTTCAGTAAACAGCACATTGCTTGAAACTGCGTTCACGGCGTCGGTCGGGATAATCAGCTTTGCGGCGGTGCTGTTTGAAAGGCTGACAAGCGCCTCATATCGCTTAAGCTCAAGCACCGCGCTGTCCGCTCCGGCTTCCCTTATTTCACGTATACCGTCGGCTTCCGCCTTTTTCTTTAAATAAATAGCCTTCGCTTCACCCTCGGCTCTGGCGATTCTTGCGTCCCTTTCGCCTTCCGCGGCGAGAATCATAGCCTGCTTGTCGCCCTCTGCCCTCGTGATTGCTGCCGCCTTATGGCCCTCAGCCTGAAGCAGCGTTTCTCTGCGTTCACGCTCAGCCTTCATCTGCTTTTCCATAGCGTTCTGGATTTCAGCAGGCGGTATTATATTTTTAAGCTCTACACGGTTTACCTTTATGCCCCACTGGTCGGTTGCCTCGTCAAGTATAGAGGTCATTTTCGCGTTTATAGTGTCACGCGAGGTAAGCGTACCGTCAAGCTCAAGCTCACCTACTATATTACGAAGCGTCGTAGCGGTAAGGTTTTCAAGCGCGCTTATAGGATTAACCGCTCCGTAAGTGTAAAGCCTCGCGTCGAAAATCCTGAAATAAACAACTGTGTCTATCTGCATAGTAACGTTATCTTTGGTTATAACAGGCTGAGGAGGCGAGTCTATCACCTGTTCTTTAAGCGTTATCTTCTTTGCAATTTTTTCTATTATCGGGATCTTTACATGAAGTCCCGCTCCCCATGTGGTTTTGTACTTGCCCAGAATTTCAATTACATATTCCGTTGCCTGCGGAACAATTCTGACGTTTGCAAAAAACAGAATAGCAATGATTATGCCCGCGATTATTAAACCCCATTCCATAAAAATACCCTCCGTTTTTTATTTTATAAGAGCCGCTGTCAGCTTCTTGCTCTTTGGGAACACCTTTATGAAGTTTTCTACCGATGAAAGAAAATGCTTATCCTCTGCAAGCATTGATTTGAGCGCCTCAAACGTCTTCTCATCTTTATACGCGGCGGCACAAAGCACCGCTATAAGGGTATTGACGGTATCCTTGTCGCCCTTGACGTACATATCCTCAAGTAAGTCAAACAGCTTCTTTATCTGCTTCTTGTTTCCGGATAAAAGCACGCTCTTAACCTGCGGAACAAGATACTCCCCGAAGAAATTAAGATACAGGAAATTGCCGTTTTCGGCAATATGATCTTTATATTCGTCCTTAAGCGTCGGGAAAAAGTCAAGCATTTTTTTAGTAAAGCCGGTAATGGTAAAGCTGCCGCCCTTTGAAATCGAAGGAAGCTCAACATCTGTGTTTGAAGCCGAGCGCCTGATTTTTATGCCCATATTTTTCCGCAGCGAGCCCGTAAAGTCGATTCCGACCGAAACTGCATCCTTCGCATTCTGGGAATCGTCAAACAGCCACGCGTTTATTTCTGAATAATCTCCGGTTTTACCGTCTTCAATGTCCGCAACCGACAGCGTATACATCTGGCGTGCCTCGTCATATGCGACCCTGACCGATTTCGTATCGTTACAGTAGCTGCCGTCCTCTTTAAGCGCAAAGGCGTGCTCCTCAAAAAACGGCTGCATTTCCTCGATTACCTTATCAAAATACCTGTTATCCAATTATATTCACATCCAAACAAATTTTATACAGCTTTATTATACATTATTAAAAGCCGTTTGTCACCAAAAATTTATTGCAAGCGCAAAATAATTAAAGTATAATAGCATTATAATAAACACGGGAGTACGATAATGAATCTTGCCGATATAAATACCATACGGTCGCTTCTTGACAAAAGCGGCTTTTCCTTTAAAAAATCTCTGGGACAGAATTTTCTCATTGACCCCGACGTTTGCCCCGCTATGGCTGCCGCCGCCTGCGATAAAGATACCGGCGTTATAGAAATAGGCCCTGGCATAGGCGTGCTTACCGCCGAGCTTTCAAAGACGGCAAAGCGCGTCGTAGCGGTCGAGCTTGACGAGCGGCTTAAGAAAATACTGCCTTTAACGCTTGCCGACTGTAAAAATGCCGAGATAATTTACGGCGACATAATGAAAATGGACATAAAAAAACTGATTGCCGAAAAGTTTTCCGACTGCGCAAAAATCGCCGTATGCGCCAATCTCCCCTACTATATAACGTCTCCGATTGTTATGGGGCTGCTTGAAAGCAGACTGCCTGCCGACAATATAACCGTTATGGTTCAGAAAGAGGCGGCGGAGCGTCTGTGTGCCGAAGTCGGTACGAGGGACGCCGGCGCGGTAAGCGTCGCGGTAAGCTACTATTCGGAGCCGGAAATCCTTTTTGAGGTTCCGAGAACCTGTTTTATGCCCTCACCCAAGGTAGACTCGGCGGTCATTAAGCTGAAAATACGTGAAAAGCCACCGGTGAGCGTAAACAGTGAGGAACACTTTTTCAGGCTCGTGAAGGCCTGCTTCGCGCAGCGCCGGAAAACGCTTGTGAACACGGTTTCAAACACAACCGGAACAGAAAAAGAAGCCATAAAAAAAGCTCTGGAGTCACTCGGGCTGCCGGAAACAGTACGTTCTGAACAGCTGTCGCTCAATAATCTCGCGGAGCTCTCAAACCTGATTTAAGCCGTCGGTTCATCTTCGGCAAGTTACTTAATAAGGAGAAGCAATGGAACTTAAAACGCTTGAAAAACTTTCCGACGAAATGCTTGAGCTTGAACAGAAAGAAAGCGAAAGATATTCGGAGCTTTACGGCAGACTCGCAAATCAAAGCAGTATGTCGGAAAATGATATAGACTCGCTTTCCGCCGAGGTCAAAAAAGAGATTTCATCTCTTGAAAAAGCGTCATCAAATTTAAGAAAAAGTCATTTATGGGCATCGAAACAGGCTGATGAGCTTAAAACGCGGCTGAATGAGGGCAGAAAAAGCGAAAAAGGGGGACGTCTGCTCCGCCGCGCTCCGGCAAATTCCGTAATCGATTACGAGGAGCGCAGGCTGAACAACTTTGCCGCCGGAATCAATTTTTATAAAATCGCCATTATCTGTATATCGGGCAGCTTCGCGGGCGTTATAATCGAGATGCTGTGGTGTCTTATAAGAAACGGCTACATTGAAAGCCGCGCCGGACTGGTTTACGGTCCGTTCAATCTCCTCTACGGGGTGGGCGCCGTGGCGATGACCTTAATGCTTTACCGTTACCGCAACCGCAGCGCTTCCATTTCACTCGTAGGCGGAATGGCAGTTGGCAGCATAATAGAATATATCCTCTCGTGGGCGCAGGAAACCGTATTCGGGTCTACATCGTGGGATTACAGTGATATCCCGTTTAATCTTAACGGGCGGATATGTCTTCTCTATTCGTTTTTCTGGGGTATTCTCGGCGTTATGTGGATAAAAAGCATTTATCCGAGAATAGCGAAACTGATTCTGAAAATTCCGAATAAAGCGGGCAAAATACTTACCGTGGCTTTTTCGGTTTTCCTTGTTTTCAACGCCGTAATTACCTTCGGCGCCGTATGGCGCTGGTCCGAACGTATACATAATAAGCCTTCAATGTCGTTTGTTGATGATTTTTTTGATAAAAGGTTCCCCGATTCAAGAATGGAGCGCATTTTTGCGAATATGGAATTCGGCGATTGATTCGGTGCCGAATCGGAGTTTCATCGCTCATGCTCCCGGTTTTTTCTATAAAAAGCCGCGCCGATAAACATTATGACAGCAAAAAAAATCAGATAAGCGGCGACCGGAAAAGAAAATTTCCCGTTTTCCGCCGCAACTATATACGGATATATGCCGTGGGCGTACACCGCGGCGAACACCATAAACAAACAGGCTATAACCGAAAGCAGAGGCATTACGGTATTTTTGAAAATACTCTGCTTTCCCTTTTTTACCATATACATAATCAGTATCGGTATATAAAAGGCGTATATCGTAATTATCGGCAGTTCGGACGAATCAAAGCTGAAAAAGCCGAATATCGGTCCGGTAAGGTTTGCGCCGTAATAATAAAGCAGCCAGCCTGAGCATAATATCAGCGCGCAGACCGCCGAGCTCATAGGCATATTTGTCTGAGCGTCCACCTGCGACAGCTTTTTCGGGGCGGGTCCGTGACCGCGTACCGCTATTGAATACATTCCGCGCGTACTCGCGAGCATAAGTCCGTTAAGTGTGCCGAGGCAGGAAATCACTATAAACAGATTGAATACCGTGCCGGCAACCGGCCCGAATATACCGGTAAAAGCCGCTGTCGAACCGTCGTGACGCAGCACGTCAACGCTTGCCGCTCCCGCGAGACCGATATAATAAAGAATATAAGCGAGTATTATTATGAGCGCGCCGCCCGTAAGAGCTATCGGCAGATTTCGTTTCGCGTTTTTCAGCTCCGCGTTTATCGAGGTGGCTATGATCCAGCCCTCGTAGGCGAAAGCCGATGCCACTACCGCCGCGAAAATTCCCGACGGGCCGCTGCCTGAGCCGGCGCTTTCCCATGTTCCGAAAGCGTCCGCCATATTGCCGTTTATAATTCCCGCAACCGTTCCCACAAGCGCCATTACGACAATAGGAACCAGCTTGATTACGGTGGTGCTTACCTGAAGATGTCCCGCTATTTTGGGCGATACACTGTTTACCGCGTACGCCATGCACAGATAAAATCCGGCGAGCGTCATACAAAGCCCGCCAGACGAATCGGACGAGCCGAAAAGCGTAAGCGTATACCTTGCGGAAACCCACGCCAGCACCGACGTCATACCCGGATAATAAAGCGTGGTCATGAACCAGCCGACGTAATAGGCGTATTTTTCACCCACCGACACCTCGGCGTAATCCACTATGCCGTTGACCTTTTCGTACTGCGAAGCGAGGTTTGAAAAGGTAAGAGCGCATATTACCATAATCGCTCCGCCTATAAGCCACGCTATTATTCCCATAGGCATATTGCCTTCGGTATAATTCAGTATATCCTGCGCCTTGAAAAAAACGCCGGAGCCTATCACTATTCCTATCACCATACAGACCGCCATAAACAGTCCGTACCGTTTTTCGAGTTTATTTTCCATTTTTTCTCCGTTCCGTAAACAAAAATAAACACGGTATATTATTCAAAAATAGTATGCCGTGTTTTTCTTTATTTATTTTTTTCCGGTTGAGCCGAAACCGCCTTCGCCTCTCACCGTGTCCGAAAGCTCGTCGCATTCGATAAATTCAGCCGAAAGGAACGGCGCTATTACAAGCTGCGCTATTCTCTCGCCGTCGGCAATCTCCTGAACCGAAGACGAATGATTGTGAAGCGACACCATAACCTCTCCGCGGTAGTCGCTGTCTATCACGCCGACCTTGTTGGCAGGCGCCAGCCCCCGCTTGGTGGCGATTCCGCTTCTTGCGTACACAAGCCCCGCATAGCCCTCCGGTATCTCAACCGCAAGCCCCGTATGTATCATTTTTGTTTCGCCCGGCTCAAACAATATCCTCTCGCCGCCTGTAAGAGAGTATAAATCCGCTCCCGCGGCGTACTGCGAACCGTATGTCGGCTCGTGGGCGTTTTTATCGAGCTTTTTGAAATTTACCTTCAACTTCCTGTCCCCTTAACCTGCGCCGTATTTTATAATTTATATGACGCGGTATTTATTTGTAAATATCTCCGCTTCCCATTTCGCGGCGCCATATACCCTCAAGCCAGACAACGCCGCCCGTCTCAAGCGATTTTTTTACATCTATTATGCGCTGATTTGACGAGCCGCGGAAAATAAGGTCAGCGCTTTTAAGCTCCTCGACAAACTTACCGTCCACCAGTACATCGATATAACCGAGCATTTTTTTCGCGGTTTCCTGCTTTAGAAGCTCCTCAAACTGAAAACCGGTATAGCACCACACCTGCTTTTCAGGGTATTTCCGCTTGGATTTCTCAAGCAGCTCCGTAAGCGCCGCGCGGTTTTCCGGCTCAAACGGCTCTCCCCCCAAAAGCGACAGACCCATTATATAATCTTTACCGAGTTCTGTCAATATCTCGTTTTCCACTTCGGCTGTAAAGGGCTTTCCGTAAGAAAAATCCCACGCTTCGCTGTTAAAGCAGTTTTTGCAGCGGTGACGGCAGCCGCTCACAAAGAGCGAGACCCGCACTCCCGGACCGTTCGCTATATCAAATTTTTTCAGTGCAGCATAATTCATATTTTTCTCCCTGCACCGAAATTCATCCCCGTTTAAAAACTTAAACGGGGATACAAATCAAAGGTGCAATACCCTTTCCTTTATTTCCTGTGTTCTTCCCTGGTTCCAGAACTGTGTGCCTATATATCCGCATGTGCGGCGGGCGACATTCATCTTGTCCTGATCGGTGTTTCCGCACTGCGGGCAGCACCATACCAGCTTGCCGTCCTCGTTTTCCCTTATCTCTATCTCGCCGTCGTATCCGCATACCTGACAGTAATCGCTCTTGGTATTGAGCTCGGCGTACATAATGTTATCGTAAATAAACTGCATTACCGAAAGTACCGCGTCGATATTGTTCTGCATATTCGGAACCTCGACATACGAAATAGCTCCTCCGGGAGACAGCGCCTGGAATTTCGACTCAAGCGCCAGCTTGTCAAACGCGTCTATATTCTCGGTGACATGGACGTGGTAGCTGTTCGTGATATAGTTCCTGTCGGTCACGCCCTTGATGATGCCGAAGCGCTTCTGCAGGCATTTCGCGAACTTATACGTTGTGCTCTCAAGCGGTGTGCCGTAAAGCGAATAATCAATGTTTTCGGCCGCTTTCCATTTAGCGGTATACTCGTTGAGCTTCTTCATTATCTCAAGTCCGAGCGCCTCGCCCTCAGGCTCGGTGAGCTTTTTGCCGTTAAGACTGTAAACGCATTCCCAGAGTCCAGCATATCCGAGCGAAAGGGTTGAATATCCGCCGTGCAGGTACTTATCTATCGTCTCGCCCTTTTTAAGGCGGAGAAGAGCGCCATACTGCCAGAGTATGGGCGCAGCGTCCGAAACGGTTCCGGTAAGACGCTCGTGACGCGCCTGAAGCGCTCTGTGGCAAAGCTCCATACGCTCGTCGAATATCTCCCAGAATTTATCCATATCCTTTTCGGCAGACAATCCGATATCTACAAGATTTACCGTAACAACGCCCTGATTGAAGCGTCCGTAATACTTCGGCTTTCCGTTTTCGTCAACATACGGTGTAAGGAAGCTGCGGCAGCCCATGCAGGTGTAGCAGTTACCGTTGCCGTTCTTATCTATCTTGTTCTGAAGCATTACCTTTTCGGAAATGTAATCGGGCACCATGCGCTTGGCCGTGCATTTAGCCGACAGCTTGGTAAGATACCAGTATTCTGTGCCTTCCCTTACATTGTCTTCCTCAAGCACATAAATGAGCTTCGGGAACGCAGGAGTTATCCATACGCCCTTTTCGTTCTTTACGCCCTGATAGCGCTGACGCAGAACCTCCTCTATTATGAGTGCGAGATCATGCTTCTCCTGCTCGTTCTTTGCCTCGTTCAGATACATGAATACCGTTACAAACGGAGCCTGTCCGTTAGTGGTCATAAGAGTTACAACCTGATACTGTATCATCTGAACGCCCTTGCTGACCTCTTTAAGCAGACGCTTCTCGGTTATTTTCTTTATCTTTTCCTCATCAATCTGCGCGCCCGCTTCCTTGAATTCCTCGCAGACATCAGAGTATATCTTTTTGCGGCTTATATCGACAAACGGGGCAAGATGGGTAAGGCTTATGCTCTGACCGCCGTACTGACAGGAGGCGACCTGCGCTATTATCTGCGTGGCAATATTGCAGGCAGTTGAGAAGCTGTGCGGCTTTTCTATAAGCGTTCCGCTTATAACAGTGCCGTTCTGAAGCATATCCTCGAGGTTCACAAGGTCGCAGTTGTGCATATGCTGGGCAAAATAATCGGCGTCATGAAAGTGGATAATTCCCTGCTCATGCGCCTCAACAATGTCCGAATCAAGAAGTAAACGCTTTGTTATATCCTTGCTGACCTCGCCCGCCATATAATCACGCTGTACGCTGTTGACAGTCGGGTTTTTGTTGGAATTTTCCTGTTTTACTTCCTCGTTGTTGCACTCGATGAGGCTCAGTATCTGTTCATCGGTCGTATTCGCCTTTCTTACAAGCGCGCGCTGGTAGCGGTAGGTTATGTACCTGCGCGCCACGTCAAACGCACGCTGATTCATTATCTGATCCTCTACCATATCCTGTATTTCCTCAACGCTTAACGACCTGTTGACATTGAGCGCCGCGCTTTCGACATCCTCCGCTATGCGCTTTATCTGAATATCCGACATACGCGCGCTCGGAACAACGCTTTCATTGGCTTTTTTAACAGCTATTTCTATTTTTTTCGGATTGAAATCCTCTTCGGCACCGCTTCTCTTAATTATTTTCATACTGTTTCCCCCGTTCAAAAGCCGTTTTCTAAAATCAAAAATACACTATATATTGTTGGAACATTATTCATTATACCACAAATTCTTGAAACTTCAAGTATATTTTTAAATAATTTTAAAATATTTTTAACTTTCCCTTTTAAAGCCCTCTCCGAGTATGTCTCCGGCCTCCGCGACGACTATAAAAGCTCCCTTGTCGTTATCTCTGGCGGTCTTACATACGGCGGACACCTCGTTTCGTCTCACGGTGCACATCAGCATCTTGAGTTTTCTGCCCGTATAGGCGCCTGTTACATCTATAACGGTTATTCCCCTTCGGACTATCGACATTATTTTTTCGGACACGCACGCGGAATTTTCCGTGATGATATACACTATTTTGCCCTTATCAGCACCGTACAGCATCACGTCCATTATACGTGAGGACGCATAAAGCGCTATAACCGAATACAGCGCGCTCTCTATATTTTTATATACAAGCGCGGAAAAGGCTACTATGAAAGCGTCGGAAGCAAGCATAAGCCTTCCGACGGTAAGATGAGGGAAACGCCGGTTTATCAGCATTGCGATTATATCCACGCCGCCGGTGGTTGAGCCTCTCAGCATAAACATACTTATAGACAGTCCCATAAGCAGACCGCCGAAAACCGCCGCGAGCACCGGATTGATTTTAAGCTCCGGCAGAAGCTCCTCGGCAATGTCGAGAGTTATCGATATAACTACGGTTGAAACCGCAGTCTTCACGATAAAGATGCCGCCGAATTTTATAAAGCCGATCACGAGAATCGGAATATTAAGAATAAAAACGACCGTTCCCACCGGCAGACCGTAAAGATAATTCAGCATTGTGGAAATTCCCGTAAGCCCGCCCGGAGAAATCTCGTTGCCAGACAAAAACAAAATCACGGCGACTGCGTAAATCGCTCCGCCTATAATAAAAAGGGCCGCATCGGCAGCCCACGCAAACAGCTTTTTCCTGCCCAACATATTCACTCCGAAAAAAGTATATATTTAGTTTGTCCTTTTCCGGCGTGAATAACAGCAGTTCAGCGCAAAATCATCTGTTTATTTCGGGATTTTCGGTTCGGCAGAGAATATAATCGATACTGACGCCGTAAAAATCGGCAAGCGTTATAAGCGTATCGGTCGGCGGAATTCT
This sequence comes from uncultured Clostridia bacterium, assembly GCA_944376655.1. Classification (GTDB taxonomy): domain Bacteria; phylum Bacillota; class Clostridia; order Oscillospirales; family Acutalibacteraceae; genus UBA737. The sequence continues at coordinate 5,164 of CALWDJ010000002.1, read as the reverse complement.
CTCACCGTTTTCAAATTTTGAGAGAAGCGACTGCTCTATTCCGGTTTTCATCTGCAGACTGATCTGCGTAAGTCCCGCGTTTAAGCGCAAAGTCTTCAAATTGTTTTTCATAACATCACCTTATTGACATTTTTTCATATTTTCACTTGACAATTATGACAATCTGTCATATAATGTTGCTATCATTTGTAAGAAGTGTTGAAATATGTCAATAAATTATGCTACGTCTAAGAAAACATTACTGCGACTTATAACATTATTGCTCGTCGGTTCGGTCATGCTTCTTTGTTCGTCATGTTCGGATAATGTGCCGGAAAAAGAAAACGCCTCCGCGTTTTCAGCGGAAGCTCAGACAGACAGCTCAGACAAACCCGAAGTATTTACAACGGGTGATACCGCCGTTTTTAATACGCTCAAAATAACAGCGAACGAATTAAAAGAGGTAAAAAGCGACCAAAACGGCTTCAGTTCAGCCGCGGAAGGAAAAATATTTACAGGTATAAACTTCACGGCGGAAAATATATCCGGCGAATCCCAGACCGTAAGCTCTCTTATGCTTTTTGAGGCATATGTGGACGGAACAAAATGTGATTTTTCATTTTCCGCAGCTACGGCTTTTCCCGAAGGTACAATTGACGGAGAGGTAGCTCCCGGCAAGAAAATAACAGGCTGGTATGCGGTAGAAATACCGGAGAACTGGAAAAAGCTTGAAATTCACGTTGCGGGTTCATGGCTGTCTGAAGAGAAAGCTGTTTTTACTTTCAGTAAATAATAAAAAACCGGAGCAGAAACGGTATTTATCCGTTTCTGCTCCGGTTTTTTTGACTTTTTACATTATATTTTCTTTTATTACGCCGAAAAGCTCATCGGCACGGCTTGTCCTGCCCGACAGATAAAGCCACCCGAACAGACATTCAAGCCCTGTCGCGGTATGGTACTGCCCCGCGGTAGCGCTTTTCGGAGACGACGAGGTATGAAAATTCCTTCCCCGTTTGAAAACCGAAATTTCCTTTTCGTCAAGCAAAGGCTCTACCAGTGAAAATGCGTCCGCCTGAGCGGCGGCGTTGACCGCCTTTACAGAAAGCCTGTGCAGTTCACCTGACGGCCGATTGATCTCCGCCAGCGCCGTCCTCACATAAAGTCCGTAAACCGCGTCGCCCACAAACGCGAGCACCGAAGGGCTTAATAAATCAGGATTTTCAGTCATTACAACACGCCTTACATCACATAATCAAATTCTATATCGTATACGCTTACCGTATCGCCCTGCTTTATTCCCGCCTTTTCAAGCGCCGCGATAATTCCGCTTGAGCGCAGTACGCGCTCAAAATACTGAAGCGACTCATAATCGTCAGGATCCACGGTATTCATTATATCCATTATCCACGGGCAATCCTCAACAAAATAAACGCCGTCGCAGACACGTATACTGAAGCTGCGCTTTTTATCCTTTGTGAAGTCCTCTGCGGGCTTCGGCTCAGCCTCGTACCGCTTTATCGGCGGCAGCTTTGAAAGCTCTGCCGCCACGCAGTTTATAAGCTCATCTGTTCCCTCGGCGATAGCCGCCATTACGGGAAAGAATTTATAGCCCTTTTCGGTAAAATAATCGGACACTCTTTTAATCTCAGCCTCATCGGCAAGATCGCATTTGTTTCCGACAACTATCTGCGGTCGGCTTTCAAGCTCGCTGCTGAATGCGGCAAGCTCTTTATTTATCTTATTGAAATCGTCTATCGGATCTCTGCCCTCGCTGCCCGAAATATCTATCACATGAAGCAGCATTCGGCAGCGCTCCACATGGCGCAGAAACTCATGACCGAGCCCGACACCCTCTCCGGCGCCCTCTATAAGCCCCGGAATATCCGCCATAACAAAAGAGCTGCCCTCGCCCATGCGCACAACGCCGAGCACCGGCGTAAGGGTGGTGAAATGATAGTTGGCGATTTTCGGCTTTGCCTCGCTGACTACCGATATAAGCGTGGATTTGCCCACGTTCGGAAAGCCTATCAGCCCTACGTCCGCCAACAGCTTAAGCTCAAGCGTAACATCAAGCTCCTCGCCCGGGTTGCCTTTTTTGGCAAATCTCGGCACCTGTCTTGTAGAGGTGGCAAAATGCTGGTTGCCCCAGCCGCCGTTTCCGCCCTTTGCGATAACTACCGGCTCACTGTCCGATATATCGGCGATAATCCTGCCGGTTTCCGCGTCCTTCACAAGCGTGCCGACCGGCACCGAAACCACAAGGTCGCCCGCGCTTTTTCCGGTGCATCTTCCCGACCCTCCGCGCTCACCCGCCGCCGCGGCGTATTTGCGCTTATACCTGAAATCCGCGAGCGTGGAAAGATTGCTGTCTGCCTTGAAAACAATATTTCCGCCCCTGCCGCCGTCACCGCCGTCAGGTCCTCCGGCAGCAACATATTTTTCTCTGTGGAATGACACCGCGCCGTCGCCGCCGTCGCCCGCCTTTAAATGAATTTTCGCAGTATCTACAAACATAAATCAGTTACCTTTCAATAATCCTATTCGCCGGAAATATCGCCGTCATCGTCCTCGGGCGGCTCTGTGAGCAGATACGCCTCGTATATTTCCCTCGCCCGCTCATAGTTTTTCTCTGCCACATATATATTATCCGGTATTATGCCGACGCCGAGAAGTATTTTAAGATAACCTCCCGCTCCTTCCTGCCGGCATACAAACGGAATTCCGTTCTCCCTTAACATATCCTGATATATTTCCGAAGAAACATGGTTTGTTATAGTAGCCGCAAGAACCGGTTCGCTGCCGTCGCTCTCCGGCTCATCCTTTCTCCTCTTAAAGAAACTCATATTCAGAAATTCTCCGTTTCCTCATTTTCTAAATCAGTATCTGAATCTTCTTCCCCGTCGGTTCCGCCGTCAAAAAACTCACTGTCAAATTCCGGCTCGGAATTGAGAAAATCATCATATATCTGTGCGGCTCTCTCAAAATCAGACTCGTCCACATATATATCGTCCGCAATGAAAGAACCTCCGAATGTGACCTTCAGCGTGCCTTCCTCGTCCGAATCACAGGTGAACAGTATCCCGTTTTCTTTAAGGAGATCTTTCAGAATTTCCGAAGATACCACATCGTCAACCGTCGCTAAAAGCACGGGATTGTTTATTACCGCTTCTTCTTCGCTTCGTTCCTCTTCCCCGACGGTAAGGTCGGCTCCGCAAACCGGACAAAGCTCGGTCTCATCCTCACACTCAGCCTTGCATACATGACAGATTTTCATAGATTTCAATTCCTTTCATTAAAAAAATAAAATCCGGGAGGTGTTCGCCGCCCGGATATAGTGTTTACTGCTCAACAGCGTAAATGCTGACCTGCTTGCGGTCTCTTCCGACACGCTCAAACTTTACCTTGCCGTCGATAAGGGCGAACAGTGTATCGTCTGAACCGCGGCCGACGTTATTGCCGGCGTGAATGTGGGTTCCTCTCTGACGTACCAGAATATTGCCCGCCAGAACAAACTGACCGTCCGCGCGTTTTACTCCGAGACGTTTCGCCTCGCTGTCACGGCCGTTCTTTGTTGAGCCCATACCTTTTTTATGAGCGAATAACTGAATGTTAATCTTTAACATGCTTTGCACCTCCGTATATCTTTATGTTACTGCCGTACTGACCGGACAACTGTTCAAGATGGAGCTTAAGCCCCTCCAAAACCTTCACCGCTGCGTCCGACGGATTTATTACCCTGAATTTCATAACGGCGTCGTCTATTTCGGTTTCTGCCCTGTCCCCTATTATTTCGGTGACGGTGTTTGCCGCCATATATGCCGCCGAAGAAACTGCCGCGCAAACGATTTTACCGGTCATATCGTCACTGTCAGACGAACAGTGACCGCTGATTTCAAAGCCCGAAAGCCTTACTCCGTCAGCTGAAAATTTTACCCTTGTCACGGTTAGCCGATCTCGTTGATCTGAACCTTGGTATAAGGCTGCCTGTGACCCATTTTGCGTGAGCTGCTCTTTTTCGGCTTATAGGTGAAGACAGTTATCTTCTTGCCCTTTCCGTTTTTAAGAACGGTGCCCTTTACAAAAGCGTCCTTCACATAGGGCTTGCCTACCTTCAGGGACTTGTCGCTTACGGCAACAACCTTGTCGAAGGTGACCTCCTCGTCAACCTCGGCGTTAAGCTTCTCGACATAAATAACGTCGCCGCTCTCAACACGGTACTGCTTTCCGCCTGTTTCAATAATTGCGTACATTTTTTACACCTGCCGTTTATACAGTCTCGCTACGGTGGGCGCGGCCGATTTGGCGCAACTTAAAAAAGCCCACAATATGCGGCTTAACCATTTTATCACAGCGGCTCTGCTTTGTCAAGAAAAACCGATAATATTTTACCGTATTTTTGTTTTTGATATTCTTCCGAAGATTTAATATGTAAAAACGGACAATAAAATCAAAATCATATATTGTCCGTTCCGGCTTATTACGGGTCTTACGACTCCATCTGCTTGCCTAAAAAAGAGGCGGCGACGGTGGCGAGCTTTATATCGCTGTCGTTTGCGGTCTCTCCGGCAGCAGATGTAAGCACAACCGCCCCGCTGACGTCGCCCTCCGACATTATAGGTGCGGCTACCGCGATTTTCTGGTCTATCCCCTCAATCGCCGGCAGCGCCTTTCCGCTCGGGTAAACCTCTACTCTCCTGCCCTCCATAATATCCTCGACCGTTTGTGTGACCCTTCTCTCGAGCACCTCTTTCTTTGATATGCCCGACGCCGCTATACAGTGGTCACGGTCGCAGATAAGAACCGTAAGATCTGTCGCCGCGTTCAGCGCCTCGGCGTACTGAGAGGCGAACGACGAAAGCTCACCTATCGGTGAATACTTCTTGAATATTACCTCTCCTCCGGAATTTGTGTATATTTCAAGCGGGTCGCCCTCGCGGATACGCATTGTGCGGCGTATTTCCTTCGGGATTACGACCCTGCCGAGATCATCTATTCTTCTGACTATTCCTGTTGCCTTCATATATAAATCTCCTTTGTGTTTTTTGGTCGTGATGTTATTATCTGTAAGTTAAGGTGATTTATTCTGATAAACAGAACTATATATTTTCCGCAAATTGCAATAGCAAGTTGAAACAAAATTAAAATAGCAGTGACTTTATGGTAGAAGACTGTGGATTTACGAAGA
>CALWDJ010000001.1 GCA_944376655.1 uncultured Clostridia bacterium | reverse complement strand
TTTCGTCTGTTCCGTACAGGACAACCGTTCCGTCATTCAGCTTCTCAAGCTCGAGATATCTGCCGAAAGCGGCTCCGCGCCAGCGGCCGCCCGATTCTTCCCATCTGAACGCCTGACCGCAGTCAAGAGTATGCGGAAGGTCAAAATCACCTATATCCGAAATGTATGCGTTGTTATTTTCAAACTTAACCTTAAACACATAATCACCCCAGATAATTATATCTTATTTTTATAAAAAGGCAATAATTTATTTTCTGATTAAGCAGGAGGAAAAATATGAGAGACGATATTTGCACTATTCCGGTAAGTGAGGTTTTTGAGGTGAATGACGGCTGTCCGATATGCCGTATGCGCGACACGATTGAAGAACGTATGATTGAATACATACTCGGCGATGCGATGATGGAGCCCGATGTGAGAATCGAAACAAACAAAACCGGTTTTTGTGAGTTCCATTACGACAAAATGATGTCAAGGCGCGGAAGACTTCAGTTAGCGCTTATGCTTCAGACGCACATAAATGAAATCAATACGACTGTATTCAGCAGAAATATTTTCAATTCAGATAAAAAGAAAGGGGAGAGTGCCCGAAAATTATCGGACAGCTGTTTTATATGCTCAAAAATCGAATGGGGACTCTCGAGAATGATCGATACCGTTTACAGATGCTATGAGAACGAACGCGACTTCCGAGATATGTTTAACAGTCAGAAAATGTTCTGCCTTCCTCACTATGAAAGACTTATAAACGGCGCTGCCAAAAAGAATATGCACAGATACAGCTCGGATTTCACTTCAAACCTTACGAGAATAACCTCAGAATACTCAAAAACGCTTTATGAGGACATTTCAAAATACTGTGCCATGTATGATTACCGCAGCAAGGAAAATGCCGACTGGGGTAACAGCAGAGATGCCGTCGAACGGACGGTTGCTTTCCTTAACGGAAGAATTTACGATTCGGAAATTTGACATTTTTTATCTTTTCAATTATTTTATGATGGTTTCCGTGTACAAATTTTCGTATATTTTAAGGCATCAATTGATATATTAAACTTTAACTTAACAGTGAACACAGAGGGACCGTTCTGTTGTGTCTTTATTGTAGAACCGGCACTTCTGAGATAATTTTCCTCTATAACGGTAGAGACGGCGTTGTAACTGATGAGAACGGACTTATTTATATGCGTGCTCGCTATTACAGTCCGGAGCTCAGAAGATTTATCAATGCCGATATAATCGCAGGAGAAATTTCCAATGCAATAACTCTCAACCGCTACGCATATGCTAACGGAAATCCTGTTTCCAATATTGACCCATTTGGTTTAAGTGTGGAGAGAGGCTCTAATCATAATTGGTATGGTGCAGCGTATTTAGAGCAGTATTCAGTAAAAACAATAGAAAGTAAAGATTTGCTTAATATATTAGGGCTTATAAAAGTATCATACACGCAAACTGTTACAACAACTAAAGTTGATGGTACACAAGGCGATTGGTTTGGAGCATATGCTTACACAGATGTATCCACTGATGATATATCATATGGTGTTGGTTTGGATTTGTTTTATGTTTTAGGATTAGATGTAAATGTTAAATTGCTTGGATTGGAAGTTCAAGGAAGTTTGCATTTTGATTCTACGGATTTGTATATTAGTGGTGAAATAAATTTATTAAACGACACTAAAATCGCTGTTGGTATTACACAACAAATTGATGATGTAACGCAAGTGGATCATCAATATTCCATAGAGGGAAATACTCTTTTGGTTTCTTCTGTAGTGTCGGTTATTGTTTTTGGTGTTCCGATTCCTGGTGGCTTACGAGCTTTTCAGCCTGCATAATACTTAATATGTTATAATATTCTTTAAATCAATTATGGGGAAGATCTAATCTCCCCATAATTGAAAAAGCAACAATACATAAACTTCAATACTATTAAAGAAAGGATGGAGAAAGGTGCTTAATTACAAGACTGAAAGAATATTATTTGTTATTTTATGGTTGGCTTTAATATGTTTTTTTTCAATTGCTATTCCACCAAAAACAATATCAGCATTGATTCAGTATCAATATGCAACATCATCTTTGATTATGGCGTTACTTATTTTTTTAATATATAGAAGAATATCTAACAAGGTAATTGTTAATAAAATCAACAAATTCATCACACAAAACGATATGCATTCTGCACTTAATTATGCTTCTAAAGCTGTTGGATGTCATCCTCAATTTTATTGGTTAAAGGTTAAGAAACTTGAACTTTTAATTCTAAACGGAAACATATGTGAGTACCAAACCTATAAGCAAACCTTTTCATGCAAAAAAAAGGAATTAAATAGATATATTGTTATGCTTGATTCCATACTATGTTTCTTACAGCAAAAAAAAATAAGCAATTCGATTCTGCTAGAGAATATCAACAATGAAAAGTCATTTTTGATCAAGACATACTTTTTGTTAAGCAATGAAGAGAATTTGTCCGACGCATCATTAGTTGCTTTGTCATCAGAGATATATAATTCACAAATTATGATTTATCGTTGCATTTCATCAGCTGTATTGTCAAAGTATTATAAAAGAATAGATGATAAAAACAATGAGATGCTCTATTATAAAAATGCTGTTAGTAGCGCACCTTCTATGGAAGTGGAGCATTATCTTAAAGAAATGTTTTAAGTTTAATAAAGAATACAGTGGTCAGATCTCTGTGTTAAGTCTGTAGTTATAATCTACTATAATGTTGAGGATGTACGTGTTCGCAATCTATGCGGTGAAAGTGAAACAACCTATGCCTATAACACGAATGGCAGGTTAAGTCAGCTTTTGGTTAAAACAACTGATGATGTTGTTACAAAATATGTTTACGGTATCGGTCTTATAGGCGAAGAAACAGGCAGCAGCTTTAAAACCTATCACTTTGATTATCGTGGCAGCACGGCGGCTATTACCGATATAAACGGTAATATAACCGATACTTTCACATATAACACCTACGGAAATCTTGTTTCAAGAACCGGCACTTCTGAGATAATTTTCCTCTATAATGGTCAAGATGGCGTCGTAACTGATGAGAACGGACTTATCTATATGCGTGCTCGTTATTACAGCCCGGAGCTTCGCAGATTTATCAATGCCGATATAATCGCAGGAGAAATTTCCAATGCAATAACCCTCAACCGCTACGCATATGCTAACGGAAATCCTGTTTCCAATGTTGACCCGTTTGGGTTGAGTGTTGAGAGGGGAAACTTAATTGCTCAAGATAAATATGGTGATTTAATTATAAAATCATTAAAAAAATCACAGGAAGCATTATATTCATATTATCGAAACAATACACATTTTAATGAAATTAAAAGAGATATTGATGATGCATATTCAAAAATAATTTCAGGTATTAAAAACGACACTTCTCCAGAAGAATTTTTAAATAATGTCAAAATCAGAATTGATATAAATTCTAACTATAATACTTCCGGTGATGAGTTAATAGGAGAAGGAATAGGATTTTTCCCTGTGTTAGGAGAAATATTTTCTATTGTTGATTTTGCAAGTGATGAAAGTAAAGATATAGGAAAAATTTGGAATACTGTTGTGACTGCAATTGCTGAAAAAGATGTTTCTAAACTAACGCCTTTAGCTAAACTGTTAGATAATGTCGGAAATATTATGGATGCAATAGGTTTCATCAATGCCATAGAAACGCTTGTTAATTGGAATTCAGACAGTAAAATAGCCACAGAAGTAGCTGTTTATGTAAAAACAAAAAACATTTCATATATGTATCTTTCAGTAGTTGACAGTAATTTGATGTTTAAGGAAATGTATTCGGGATATACAGGGCAAGTGATAAAAACGGTAGATCCAATATATCAAATCAATATGAAATAGAGGAAAACTTATATGAATTTTTTAAATTATATAAGATACAGTAAATGCCCCAATTGTAAAAAACATGGTATCAAAGCGTTTTTTAAAACCTCCCACGGACACAATCCTATAGTAGTGTGCAAATATTGCAAAAAAAAATATACAGTTAATATAGCTTTATCTATTTTTATGAAAATATTTTTGCCTGTGTCTTTAGGATTATTGTTTTTGTGTTTGCGAATAAAGAACATCGTTATCCCTTTTTGGATTATTGCCATTGTTGTTATAATTGCTTATGAAATTTTTGAATACTTTGCTCCACTGGAAGAACACAATTAAAATGTGCTAATTGGTACAAACGTATTATAACCGCAGAACATTATATACCTAACAATAACACAGGGGTCTAATTCCCCTGTGTTATATTAGATACGGTGACCGACAGCAACGGACTTATCTATATGCGTGCTCGCTATTACAGTCCGGAGCTTCGCAGATTTATCAATGCCGATATAATCGCGGGAGAAATTTCCAATGCAATAACTCTCAACCGCTACGCATATGCTAACGGAAATCCAGTTTCCAATATTGACCCGTTTGGGTTAAGTGCGGAGAGAGGGAATACTACCATCTATAGTGGAAGCATTTGGAAAGATTCTTTTGAACCCGATATGTTGTACGCTGATATTTCTATTAATCAACTAATAAAAGTATTATCCCCCTTTAGTTTGATAAAGAGTGAAAAACAACACTTGAATACATGGAAAAATCTGGTTAAACTTTTAACGGATAAAAATATGCAACCTGTTTTAATGGATATGATAGATCATTTTTGCAATGGCAAAGGAGCGGATTATTCCAACGAACAACTTACAAATGCCGTAAAATATCACCGTGTCACTCAGGATTATATGAAAGATTTTTCTGATGTATTTAAAACATATATGTCTAAGTATAACGGCGATTATAGTGCTTTTGCTCAAAGTGAAGATTTTAGAGCTGAATTAAAAGCAAGCGGTGTTTTAATTAGCAAATATTCGTATGGTGGTGGGTTACTTGATGATGATACATGGGGCGGTCTGACTATGGCTATTCACGGTTGGACAGAAAGTCAAGTTGATGTCACAGACAGCTTTGTTTTTGGGAACAAATATTATACAAATCTTCAATTTACTTTTATTGATAATTTTGGGTTGGATGCAGATGATTTGCGTGAATTTGGTATGATATCAGGTTTTGAATCGTGGTATGCGTTGCAACATAATATGAGTTACGAAGGAAAATATCAACCATTTAAAACTGTAGTTATAATAGACTATCAAATAAGTGGATGGTTATAATGAAAGGAAAATATAATGAAACGTATAATAACATATATATTTACGATAATTATTAGTTTTTCTGTCTGTTCTTGTACTCAGTATAGTAATGATTTTGATTTAAAAAAGGATACTTTTAATATTAATAAAGTTTCATTTGATAAATTAAATCAATATTTATTAGAACAATTTTCAAATATAGAAAATAGTGAACTAAATTTCACTTTCTCTGTTTCAGAAGAAACCGGGGAAATTGAAAAATTGTATTCGAGTTATTCGCACGAATATATTTATTTAGACGAAGATATTACCGAGTTGTTTACAAATGTAAAGAATTCTTTTACCTATGATTTCTCAATCGTTTCAATTACGAGTACGAGAATTTCTTATGGCGGAGAAGGCAATGAAATGTTTGTATATTCCTTAGATGGAAAAAAGCCGAAATATTTTTGGGCGGATAATAAAGATGCAGCTTTTAGTAGCTATTCGTTGGATAATAATTGGTACTATTTGTTTTTAAAACAAAGATAATTTTATCTTTTTATCTTTTACTTAACATAAACCTTATTTTTTGAATTACGGTGGATAACTTTTGCCCGTTTCAAGCGAGTTAATAGACTTTTCCACCGGGTTATCCACATTTTTATGTAAACCTGTATATAATTTCCTTTTTCTGTCCAAACTAAAAATATAAAAAGTAAAGGGGCAGAATTATGGTCAAAGGCGTAAGCAAAACAGTAATAGTAGTAAATAATACCGGCAGCAAGCTGTTTGAAAAAATAGTTTTTTACGTTACCCCGGAATACGGAACTTTAAGCGCTAAGCAGTTAAAAAAAGCTGCAAGCAGCTTTTCTTTTAATTATGACGACACTTACTCCGACAGGGCAGCATTAAGACGAAGATGGAAAAGAAAAAGGCAGTTAAAGTTATTTTTGCTCATCGGACTTGTTTTTATAATCGCCGCTTCGGCGATTCTCCTTATAATAATGTAAAGAATTTATTAAAAATGCAGGAAGATATATTATCTTCTTGCATTTGTTTCTTTAATGCATTATAATAAATTGAGTATATATATATTCAGAAAAAGGTGTATTTATGAAAGAAATATTTAAAAACGGCGCGTCACTGTTTTTAAAAACAATAGTAATAAATATTATGTGCTTTTTTATCGTTATCTCGTTCAGTGTTCTGTCAACTGCCGCTTTTACAAAAAATATCGGCTACACCGCTTACGGAACTACAAGCACACAGAGCGAACAAACAGAACTGTACACATATTATTATGACGACGGAGATGATACTAAAAAGGCCGAATACGAGGAAGAAGGATATACGGTTTCAACTTCTCCTATACGCTCGGAAATATCTTCAGCGGGAACAGCGGTTTTCCTGACTGTTTCACAGATTTTCTGCATTCTGATACTTATCGCGTTTATTTATCCTAACATATGGCATTTAGGCACCAACGACAGCAACCTTGTACGTTTCAAGCATAAGCCGGAGGATAAATTCAAGGGTGTGAAGATAGGAGCCATAGCTGTTATTCCGTCATACCTGTTTCTGATTTTTATTGTTATTGCGAAATTCGGTGTTATGCCGAAATTTCCTATGGTTCTCTATAAGTTTTTAAATGCTTCTTTTTATTCATTGATTGATGTTATTCTGTCAGGCACGGTTACTGTCGGTGAGCTATCGGTATGGAGACTCGCTATTCTCTTTATTTTCCCGCTCACCGTTCCTGCTGTAGCAGGCGTCGCGTATCTGCTCGGATATAAAAACTTTTCAATCGGTGAAAAACTGGTATATAAGAAAAAATAATACAGGAGTAAGCAAATGGCTGGATTTTTTGGTCTGTTCAATTATGAAAAAGAGGGGCCTGGTATTTCTAAAAACGCCCCGAAGAAAAAAACATTTATTGTGTTTTTTGAAACCTTCTTCCGCAATTTCTGGAAGTTTATTATCATCAACTTGGTTTACTGTCTTATTTCCCTTCCGGTTCTTACAAACGGTCTTGCCTCAGCCGGCATAACCAATGTTACCCGCAATATCGCGCGGGACAAGCATTCTTTCGGCGTGAGCGATTTTATGGATACTATAAAGAAAAACTGGAAGCAGGTTCTTCCGGCAGGTATAATTAACACAATAATTTACATAATACTTATTTTTGATGCCTATTTTTTCTATACTTCAAGTACCGGAATAATGGGTTCTATCGGTCTCGGTATCGTACTGTGCATGCTTTTTATTTTCACCGTGATGAATTACTATGTATGGACGCTTTGCATTACCTTTAAATTCACTTTAAAACAAATTTACAAAAACAGCTTCAAGTTTGTTTTTATAAATATGAAAATGAACCTTCTTTGTTTCTTTGTAATATTACTGATTTATGCCGCTAATATAGCCATTTTTCTTCTTTTACTGCCTTATTTTTATATTGTGCTTACTTTTGAGCTGCTTTTATATGTTTTACTGTTTCCGTCATTCAGGTTCTTGCTTGTTCAGTTCTGCACATTCCCTTCGATCAAAAAATATATAATCGACCCGTATTATCTCGAGCACCCTGATGAGGATATTGACAAGCGCCACGACCTCGGAATTGAGGTAGAAAAAAAGCCGGTTGAAGTGCCGGAAGGGGAGACACCTCCTGAAGAAGAACCCGAAAACGTTTTTGAAGACTAAATGAAATTTTCGCAGCATATATTTTCTTGTAGGATAAAATTCCGGGGAGTGAGTATATGAACTGCAGAATAGCAGATTTAAAAAACAAACAGGTCGTTTGCATAAAAAACGGCTGCGTTTTGGGGTATATCTTCGATATTGAGTTTAATACGTCAGACGGATCGCTTACGGCGATTATTATTCCCGGACGTCCGCGTTTTTTCGGATTGTTCGGACACGAAGATGATATAGTGATACCTTGGTCTGAAATTGAGGTTATAGGTCAGGAAACTGTGCTGGTCACCACTGATTCGGCTTCTTTTTCACTTCATACAAAAAAAGGATTTTTTTAAAACCGCCGAACGGCGGTTTTTTTTGTTATTAGTATATCCAAAATAAATGAGCAAAATAATTATCGGGAAGTGATGATTTTGAAAATAATGCTGGTTATAAGCAAAACGTTGTTTTTTTTGCTCATGATTCTTGATATCGCAGTATTTGCTGCTATATTTTATCTTGACTCAACTCTCGGTGAGGAATACAAAATAAAAAAAGGTGATGTGTTGGACTTTGATACATCAGTACCGATTACAGCAGTGTATGACGGCGTTAAACTTTCTCAAAGCGGAAAAACAAACAACATCGGGGAAGAATTTGATGTTCAGCTGAAAGCATTTGGAATAATACCGTTTTCGACCGTAAATGTTGAAGTGGTAGATGAACTGCATGTGGCGGTTCTTGGAACTCCTTTCGGAATGAAGCTGTATACTGACGGTGTATTGGTTATAGACTTGACCGATGTGCAAACAAAATCGGGAAATGTCAGCCCGGCGAAAAAAGCCGGTATAAAAAAGGGCGACTATATTGTTTCAATAGACGGTAAAAATGTTTATACAAACGAAGACGTCAGCGCAGCTGTCGAGGCATCGGCAGGAAATAAAATGAATTTCAAAATTAAGCGAAACGGCGTTATTAAAAATATTGAATTTTGTGCTGAAATATCAGAAGAAACGGGAAGCTATAAAATAGGTCTATGGGTTCGTGACAGCTCGGCAGGAATTGGAACGCTTACTTTTTACAGCCCCGCTACCGGAATTGTGTGCGGCCTCGGTCACGGAATATGCGACGAGGATACGGACGAGCTTCTTGAGCTGAACAGCGGAGAAATTGTTACAGCGGAAATAATAGGTATTGAAAAAGGGGAATCGGGAAGTCCCGGACAGCTGAAAGGTAAATTCACGTATAAAACTATCGGAGCGATAGATTTGAATGAAGAAAACGGCGTATACAGTTTTCTTGAAGGAGATATAAATTTATCAAACCTCACGGAAGTAGCTCTCAAGCAGGAAGTTGAAGACGGTGAGGCACAGATACTGTGTACCGTTGACGGAACAACACCGGAACTATATTCGTGTGAAATCAAAAAGAGAAGCTCATCATATCTTTCACCTACTCAGAATATTTTAATAACCGTAACCGATAAAGAACTGCTTGAAAAAACCGGCGGAATTGTTCAGGGTATGTCCGGCAGTCCGATTATTCAAAACGGAAAGCTCGTTGGAACCGTCACGCACGTTCTTATAGATGATCCGACAAGCGGATACGGAATATTCGCAGAAAATATGCTTTCAACAATATCGGAAATGAAATACGAGGAATTAGGTTCTGAAGTATCATAAAATCAAGCATCTGTTTATTACAGATGCTTGATTTTTAATAAATAATTCCGCATAGACAAAGTCAAATATAATTAGAGCGTTATAAAACGAAAAGACGATACCTTAAAAAATTTATTAAGTCATATATAAACGCGAAAGGAGTTACAGCCGAATTGGAGTAAACGCGCATTTAGTATCCGCGAAGCGGGGCAATTCGGCTTGCCGAATTATACTAAATGAATATTTAGTATAAATAAGGGAAGAAGAAAGCAAACTAATATAACACCGGAACCAACATAGGCTTTTTCAGGCAAGAATATATAAATGACCTGAGTTATGATTATAGCAGCTTAAATTATATTATTTATTGCTATCCAATTTGACATCACGGTTATTCAACGCAATAAAAAATAATTTATCAGAATAATTTAATAATACTATTTTACTATTTTTTATTTTTTATTTATTTTTTATTTCATACATTTTTTATTTTATACATTGCTATTATTTTTCATAAATTCTTATCTTTGTTATTTGGCATTAAATAAATACATTTAATTCAGATAAAAATCACCGAAATAAAAATAATAATAACAAATAAAATACTCGGCGTTTCTGTTTATTTTAATTTCAATAAGCAAGCTTTACATCTTCATCGACAAAAATATTTTTCTTACTCTATTCAAAAAACGCCCAATATTTTAAATTTTTTATATATTGTTCTTCCGGCAAAATTTGATACTTTAATTTATTAGCGGATATATTTTGTTATTTTTTTAACAAAATATATCCGCCCAAAACACTATGCTATTCATTTAAAGGATTAAACGTCGGAACAATTTGCTTTACTAATTCTACTATATTATCGCTATTTGAATAACAGGCTTTCGACAATGTCTGAAGCTGATGAAGAAATTTTATGACATCGAACGGTATAGGCTTTCCGATATAAATAAGGTCATTATCGGTTTTAAGTATTCCCTCTTCTGCCATAAGCCGTTCTTCATACAGTTTTTCTCCCTTACGCAATCCAACATAGGAAATTTTTATATCTACATCGGGAGTATAGCCGGACAATTTAATTAAATTGCGTGCCAACGTGTCGATTTTAACAGGTTCTCCCATATCAAGCACAAAAATTTCTCCGCCCCATGCGTAAACTCCTGCCTGCATTACAAGGCTGACCGCTTCAGGGATAGTCATAAAGTATCTTATTATATCCGGATGAGTTACCGTAACCGGTCCGCCTGATTCTATCTGTTTTTTGAACAAAGGAATCACGGAGCCGTTAGAGCCCAAAACATTACCGAACCTTACAGCAACAAACTGAGTGCCTTTGCGTTCATTATTCTTTATGCTCTCAACCTTTAGCTCAGGAACTTCCGGATAAACAACATTATCAGGCAGAGAATCATTTTCAGGATCGTTTGAGTGTACATTCAGAAGCGGGAGCAAATCTGTCCGACCGCTGCGGCTGACTGTGTCCATACTTTGAATAACCATTTCGCACAGTCTTTTACTCGCACCCATTATATTCGTAGGATTGACAGCTTTATCGGTACTTATAAGAACAAAGCGCTCAACATTATTTTTTAAAGCAGCATAAGCGGTTTTATAAGTTCCGATAACGTTATTTTTTATTGCTTCGTTAGGACTTGTTTCCATCAAAGGCACATGCTTATGCGCCGCCGCATGGTAAACAATCTCCGGCTTATACTGTTCAAATATCTGATTGACTCTCAGACTGTCTCTCACAGAACCGATTAAAACACTTAATTTCAGTTCAGGATATTTACGCTTCAGCTCCTGTTCAATGCTGTATGCATTGTTTTCATATATATCAAAAATAATAAGATGTTTTGGATTGAACGCAGAAACCTGCCTTGCAAGCTCACTGCCGATAGAACCGCCTCCGCCTGTAATCATAACGGTTTTATTATTGATATATCCCGCGATTTCTTCTGTGTTGATTTTAATCGGGTCGCGCCCCAAAAGGTCTTCGACGGCAACAGGTTTAATTTTTCTTAAGAGCACGTCACCGTTTGCGATCTGAAAAATACCCGGTAACGTCATCAATTCGCAGCTTGTTTCCTTGCATATATTAAGAATATCGCGTTTGTCTTCCGGAGAAGCAGAAGGAATTGCGAACAAAATTCGGTCTATATCATATTTTTGGACGGTTTGTAAAATACTTTCCCTTCCTCCGACAACCGGCACTCCCTCCATGGTACGGTGCCATTTGTTTGGATTATCGTCAATAACACAAACCGGATCGGCCGATGTAGCTTCCGAGTTTTTAAGCTCTTTAATAAGCATTATACCGGCATCACCCGCGCCGATTATCATGGTATTGTGCTTTTTCAGATTTTTTTTCTTAAGTTTATGTCTTTCAAGTGTAATATATCTGTAAATAAATCGTACAAAAACAGTAAAGAAAAACTGAAAAATCGCTCCGAACAGATAATATGATACCGGCATTCTTTGTACAAACACGGTTATTCCTAATAATTGAACAAGAAAAGAAAGAATGGACGCACCCAATATTCTGTTCAGTTCGCTGAAGCTCGCAAATCGCCAGATACTGTTATATAAACCGAAAAAGAAGAAAATAAGAATTGTCGCGACCGAATATACAGGCGCAAATTTTACAAACGAGCCAAAATACAATTCGGGTATTTCTGTAAATTTCAGATCAAAGCGAATCCACAACGCGAAAAAATACGAAAAATTTATTGTAATTAAATCGTATATTATCAGATATAAAGCAATAAATCTCCAGTGTTGAAAAAAGGTCTTTTTATCTGTTATATCTTTTAAAAAATCCTTATTTTTTTTCTCCATAATATAATTATACCCCGAAAATTATAAAAGAGTAATTCCGTTTTGTTTACATTTAAGTATTTCTTTTTCAGGCCATATAGAGACCTGTACTTCACCGATATGGGCTTTTTCAAGCAAAAACATACAAAGCCTTGACTGTCCTATGCCGCCGCCTATGGTAAGCGGCAGAGCGCCTGACATCAAAAGCCGGTGAAATTCAAAATCAAGACGGTTTTCCGCATTTTCCGCCTTAAGCTGTTTTATGAGACTGTCACGGTCTACCCTTATACCCATGGAGGAAAGCTCAAAAGCCGAATCAATTGCACGGTTATACACTACTATATCGCCGTTCAGCGTCCAGTCGTCGTAATCCGGAGCTCTGCCGTCATGCTTTTCCCCGCTTTTAAGCCTGCCGCCTATCTGCATGATAAATACCGCTCCAAGCTCTTTCGCAACAGCGTTTTCACGCTCTTTCGGCGTAAGCTGCGGATATTTTTCCTCCAGCTCATAGGTAGTGACAAAGCCTATTCTTTCGGGAAGCTCAGGCGAGACAGCAGGATATTTTTCCTTTATGAAGCTTGCCGTCCTTAAAATCGCGCCGTAAATGCTTCTGACCGTAGATTTAAGATAATCCTGTGTACGGTCCTCGGCGGTTATAACCTTTTCCCAGTCCCATTGATCAACATATAAGGAATGTATGTTATCACATATCTCATCACGTCTTATAGCGTTCATATCGGTGTATAGACCGGTGTGAATAGGAAATTCATATCTCATTAAAGCCATTCGTTTCCATTTGGCGAGACTGTGAACAACTTCGGCGACTTCGCCGGTCTCACGAATGTCAAACTCGACAGGACGCTCTGTACCGTTCAGGTCATCGTTTATTCCGCTGCCTTTTTTTACGAAAAGCGGTGCGGAAACGCGCGACAAATCAAGAGAATCACATAATTCAGATGAGAATTTGTCTTTTAAAAGAGCAATGGCGTTCTGTGTATCAAACTCACTGAGCTTTGAAACATATTTCTGCATTTTAAAGACCCCCTAAATTTATGAAATATTTCCTACGGTTCGAGGATAAAGTATTACGTCGCGTATATTTGAAACACCGGTAACATACATTATTATTCTTTCAAGTCCGAGGCCGAATCCGCTGTGCGGAACCGAGCCGAAACGCCTAAGAGCAATATAATGCTCATACTCGTCAAGCGACATATTCCGTGATTTCATAGCGTCAAGCAGTTTTTCAAGGTCTGCTTCACGCTCGCTGCAGCCGATTATCTCCCCTACTCCCGGCACCAGCAGATCGGTCGCGGCAACCGTTTTGCCGTCGGGATTCTGTTTCATATAAAAAGACTTGATGTCCTTAGGATAGTCCGTAAGGAAAACCGGTCTTTTATATATTTCCTCGGAAATATAACGCTCGTGCTCTGTCATAAGGTCACTGCCCCATTCGACAGGATACTGGAAATCTTTTTCCGATTTTTTCAGAAGCTCAACCGCTTCAGTATAGGTCATTACTGCGAAATCGTGCGATACAACGGCTTTCAGCTTTTCAATCAGTCCGTTTTCAAAATGCCTGTCAAAAAATTTAAGCTCCTCAGGGCATTTTTCAAGCACGGTATTGATTATGTGTTTGATAAGTGCCTCTGCGATTTCGATAATATCCGGAAGCTCCGCAAACGCGACCTCCGGCTCAACGTGCCAAAACTCTGCGACATGTCTCGGAGTGTTGCTTTTTTCGGCGCGGAAGGAAGGCCCGAATGTGTAAATCTTTCCGAATGCCATTGCGGCGACTTCACCCTCAAGCTGTCCCGATACACTCAGTGCGGCTTTTTTGCCGAAAAAATCATCGGCATAATATTCCTCTTCATTTTTGTATTTATCGCTGTAACCGATAGTGGTTACTTTGAACATCTCGCCCGCACCCTCGCAGTCACTTGCCGTTATAAGCGGAGTATGGACGTATACAAAATGTCTCGCCTGGAAAAACTCGTGAATACAGGCGGAAACGACCGAACGGACACGGAAAACGGCATTAAAAGTATTTGTTCTTACTCTTAGATGAGGAATTGTACGCAGATACTCAAGCGTGTGACGTTTTTTCTGAAGCGGGTAATCCTGAGGACATTCTCCGAGCACTGAAATCCCGGCAGCGTTAATCTCAACAGAATCTACCGCAACAGCTGATTTTACAACCGTGCCGCTTATTTTTAGTGAAGTTCCGAGCTTCATATAATCCGAAATATCTTCAAAGTCGGATTTATTGATAACTATCTGAAGATGCCTGAGACTCGTACCGTCATTAAGCTCGATAAAAGCCATATTTTTTGAATCGCGCGAGGTCCTGACCCAGCCGCACACGGTAACATCAGTACCGACAAGCTCACTTTTTTCAAATATCTCAATTATATCGGTGTGTTTCATAATTTATTACTCCCTTATAAAATAAAAAAGCGCCTATTTATCCCGAAATTATCAGGACGAATAGGCGCTATCCGCGGTGCCACCCGATTTACCTTAAAAGGTCGCTTTTGACCTGCAAAGAGGTCTGATTTAACGCATCATGTACGGCTCACCTACTGCCCATACAAAAAGGGGTTCAGATCGCGGCTCCGGAGTGTTATTCATAATGCGGGACGACCGTCTTCCCACCGCCGACGGCTCTCTTTGCGTCCTTAAACAAAACTACTTCTCTCCATCATAGCTTTTAACAGTACAATTATATCATTATGAGATTATTATGTCAACAATTCAAAGCATTTTTTCAATTACTTGCCGTAATTTTTGGGCATCATCGTTTTTGTTTGCGGAAAAAGTAATAATTTCGGTATTCTCCGCAAAAACACCGAGCTCATCTCTGATGAGTGAAAGGCGTTCGGCGGTTTCGGTTTTATTCAGCTTGTCAGACTTTGTAAGCACTACGGTATACGGGATTTTATTATGCCGCATAAATTCAAGCATGGTAAGGTCAAACTCGGTAGCGGGATGACGCATATCAATCAGCTGAAAAGCCATTCTGATATTTCTTTTGCTCCCGAAATACGCCTCCATAAGCTCGGACCATCTGTCCTTTTCGGAAAAGGGAACCTTAGCGTACCCGTATCCCGGCAAATCGACAAGCCTGATATTCTCCACTCTGAAAAAATTAACCGTGACTGTTTTTCCGGGCTTTGAGCTAACCCGCGCTATCGATTTTCTGCCGAGTATTTTGTTTATCAGTGTGGATTTTCCGACATTTGAGCGTCCGCAAAAGCAGAACTCCGGAACATCGGATACTTCAAGCTGCTCAGGTCTTCCGAATGCCTTTTCAAAAAAAGCGTTATTGTAATTCACGGCGTTCACCCTTCACTGGCTGATGCGGTTTGGCGCAGCTTCCTGTACCATGCTGCTGAAAATCACCGAGTTATCCTTATGAGCCGCAACCGGAAGAAGAGCCTCTGTAATAATTTCATCTACGTTCGCAACTGCGATAAAACGGACCTTTTGCTTAACGGCCGGATCAACGTCCTCAAGGTCAGGCAGATTGTCTTTAGGAATAAAAACAGTCTTTACCCCTCCTCTGTACGCCGCCATACTTTTTTCCTTAAGCCCGCCTATCGGGAGCACTCTGCCCCTGATGGTCACTTCACCCGTCATGGCGATGTCACGTCTTACGGGACGTCCAGTAAGCTCTGAAACAAGACCCACAGTCATGGTAACGCCTGCCGACGGCCCGTCTTTAGGTACTGCGGCCTCTGTGGCGTGAATATGAATATCCTTTGTCTTGTAGAAATCAGGATCAACAGAGAGCCTTTGAGCATTTGAACGCACATAGCTTACCGCAGCCATTGCCGATTCCTTCATTACATCACCGAGCGAGCCGGTAAGCTCAATTTTACCGGTTCCCGGCATTGAGGAAACTTCAAGCTGCATTATTTCGCCGCCTACCGACGTCCAGGCGAGACCGTTGATAATACCCACCTCATCGGTTTCGAGGATTTCCTCGGGCTTGTAGCGATGCTTTCCGAGCATTTTCTGAACATCTTCAGCTTTAACCGTTACCCTCTGTGACTCTCCTGAAGCTATCAGCTTCGCGGACTTACGGCAGAGCGCGGCAATACTTCTTTCGAGCTTTCTGACGCCGGCTTCCCTTGTGTAGAAATCAATAAGTGCGTAAATTGCCTCATCGGTAATGCGGATATTTTTAGAAGACAGTCCGTGACGTTTAATCTGTTTAGCACAGAGATGCCTTTTGGCGATATTGAATTTTTCTTCT
Source organism: uncultured Clostridia bacterium (assembly GCA_944376655.1). GTDB lineage: Bacteria > Bacillota > Clostridia > Oscillospirales > Acutalibacteraceae > UBA737. Next base: position 89,695 of record CALWDJ010000001.1, on the reverse strand, counting down.
CTTGTATAGCTGCTTATCTCAATTATTTCCATACGGTCAAGCAGCGGAGCCGGAATTGTATCAGAATTGTTCGCCGTAGCGATAAAAACAGTGCGGCTGAGATCATAAGGTATTTCGATAAAATGATCCGTAAACGTGTTGTTCTGTTCCGGATCGAGAACCTCAAGAAGCGCCGAAGACGGGTCGCCCTTGTAATCGCTTCCGAGCTTATCAAGCTCATCGAGCAGAAGCAACGGATTGCCGCTTCCGGCACGCTTTACGGCATCTATTATTTTGCCCGGCATTGCGCCTATATATGTTTTGCGGTGTCCGCGTATCTCCGCCTCGTCGTGTACTCCGCCCAAAGAAATACGGGCAAATTTTCTTCCCATACATTCGGCTATGGTCTTGCCTATTGAGGTTTTTCCGACGCCCGGAGGGCCGACAAGACATATTATCTGACCCTTGATGTCAGGCGCTACAGCATAAACCGACAGCATTTCAAGTATACGCTCCTTGACCTTTTCCATTCCGTAAATATCGCGGTCAAGTATTTTTTCGGCTTTTTTAATGTCGGTCGAAACGGCGGTATCCTTATTCCACGGAAGCTCAAGACAGGTGTCGAGATAACCTCTTACCACTGTTCCCTCATGTGAACCTCCCGGCATTTTCGCCAGTTTATTAACCTGAAGATGCAGTGCTTCCTTAACGCTGTCATCGGCGCAGAGCTTATCGATTTTAAAATGATAATCGTCAATCTCGTCGGCGGTCTCATCGCCGTACAGTTCGGTGCTTATCGCCTTCATCTGCTCGCGCAGATAATACTCACGCTGATTTTCGTCTATCGCCGCTTTCGTTTTCTCATTGATTCTGCGGTCTATCTCCCCTATTTCGCGCTCTTTGTCAAGCATTTCAATAAGTATCTTGGCGCGCTTTACAGGGTCGGACTGCTCAAGCACATACTGTCTGTCATCATACGGAGCCGGAACGTTTGACGCTATGTAATCGGATAAAAAACCCAAATCCGAGGTTTCCGCGATGCGCATAACGACATCAGGCGAAATATTGGAATAGACCGAAACATATTTTTCAAACTGTGTTCTTACTCTCCTGAGCAGGGTTTCAATATATACCGGACGGTTTTTAACCGGCTTATCCACGATTTTTTCGATTTCGGAAATGAAAAATCCGGATTTTTCCGACAAACCGATGTAACGCGCCCGGTACAAGCCCTCAACCAGAACCTTTACAGCCGTATCGGATATTTTCAAAATCTGACGTACCTTGACGACACAGCCGATTTCATACAAATCCTTATTTTCCGGATTTTCAACATATATTTCTTTCTGTGCTACGGCAAAAATAAGCTGATTATGCTCCATTGCGTATTTAAGCGCCGCCGCAGACTTCTTTCTCCCGACATCGAATGACAGCACAGTACCCGGGAACACTACAAGACCGCGCAACGCCAGCAAAGGCAATATTGTGTTTGTTTCTTGAATGTTAAGTGCCATATTTTCTCCTATATCATATAGTCCAGTTATCTGTATCGTATATAGCGGCAGCCGTAAGCATACTGTCACTGAATACGAAAATTATAGTAATATTGTCAAAAGTGTATTTAAGCAGCTTTCCGCCTGAAAAGCCAAGCATGAAAAACACATTGTCAGATGTAGCGTCTTCCTCCGTATACTCGATGCCCGCAAGCGCGTCCTTAACACTCAGTATCGATTCGCCAGAGTCAAAGCCGAATGCCGAGTCAAGGGCGGCAATATACGAGATACCGGCAACTTCTTTATCTTTTTCGTAATAGTAAATATAGCTTCCGTTGTTTATCTGAACGCTCAGCTCTCCTTCTGTAACCTGATACACATAATCGCCGCCCGCCTCGACAGTCTCTTTTTCAGCAGTTTCAAGAGCTGATTTAAGTTCCTCGATATCCTGTCCCAGCTTATAAGGACAGTCAGGTATGCTGCCTAATTTGGCATAATACTCAAGGTCAACAGAAGGAGTACTGCTTTCTGCTTTTTCCTTTCCGCAGGCGGCAAAGCTGAACAAAATCACAGCTGACAAAAGAATTGAAACAATTTTTTTCATTATAACGGATCCTTTCTTTTAAAATGCCGCAAATAATAATTTTCCTGTTTTATGAAAAGCTGTTAAGCAGATTGTGACGCAGCTCCCATAAATCCTCTGAAAGATCAACATAGTAGGTGTGCGGATTTTCAAATCTTGTTACCTCGTCCCAGAGCGATCCGACCTGTTCGGCACGGTATTTTGAGATTTCCTTTACGGACGGAGAGGTGTAAACCTGCTTCCCCTTTTCAAATATCTTTGTCTGGAGCTTTTTAGCCACAAAATCGGTTACGACCTTACGTTTCCATGTGTGGTCAGGGTCGAATATTTCATACGGCTCGTCGGAAGCGATTTTCTCGTTTCCGAGCGTTATAACATCGGCAATGGCCTTTCCGGTTTCACGGTCATAAAGCCGCCAAGGGATTTTAACACCCGGAAGGGTTATTTTTGCAGCGTTTTCACTGATTTTGATTTTAGGTATGATTTCTCCGTTTTTCTCTACCGCCGACAGCTTATATACACCGCCGAAAACCGCCTCGCTTGAAGCGGTGATAAGGCGCTCACCGACACCGAAACTGTCAACCTTAGCTCCCTGGAATATCATATCGCGTATCAGGTATTCGTCAAGAGAATTTGATATGCAGATTTTGCAGTCCTCATATCCTGCGTCATCAAGCATTTTTCTCGCACGCTTGGTGATATATGTTATATCGCCGCTGTCGATTCTTATTCCCAAAGGACGCTTTCCGAGCGGCTTCAACACATCGTCAAATACTTTTATGGCGTTCGGTATGCCTGATTTTAGGACATTATATGTGTCAACAAGGAGCATACAGGAATCCGGATACTTTTCGGCATAGGTTTTAAAGGCGGTATATTCATCGCTGAAAAGCTGTACCCAGCTGTGCGCCATTGTTCCTGAAGCAGGCACGCCGAAATCCTTTGCCGTAAGAAGACACGAAGTACCGGTGCATCCGCCGATAATCGCCGCGCGTGCCCCGTAATAGGCAGCACCGTATCCGTGAGCACGTCTCGCGCCGAACTCCATAACCGGCCTGCCGTCGGCCGCGCGGACAATGCGGTTCGATTTTGTGGCGATAAGCGACTGGTGATTTACGGTAAGAAGAAGCATAGTCTCAAGCATAAGCGCCTGCATTGCCGGACCTCTTACCGTGACAATCGGCTCATGCGGGAAAATAACAGTGCCCTCAGGCATAGCCCATACATCGCAGGTGAATTTAAAGCCGCGCAGATAATCTATGAATTCCGGTGAAAACAGCTTGAGACTTTCAAGATATTTTATATCATCGTCGGAAAATCTCAGATTATTCATATACTCGATGAGCTGCTCAAGACCAGCCATAATAGCGTATCCGCCGTCGTCCGGCACTCTGCGGAAGAACATATCGAAATAGGTTACGGTATCCCGCATTTCGCTTGTGAAAATACCGTTGGACATTGTAAGCTCATACAAGTCCATTATCATCGTAAGATTAAGCTCTTTGTTGTGCATTATAAAAACTCCCTTGCTTTATCACATTTTTTCAGGCGCTGTGATTTTCATAAGAGTAAGAACATTCTTTATTACCGTAGCCGTATCGCTGCAAAGGGTGAGCCTTGCCTGTGTAAGGCTCTCGTCGTTTCCCTTGACACGGCATACCGAATAAAATTTGTGGAACTTTGTCGCAAGCTCGGTCACATAGTGCGTAATGCGCGCCGGATCATATGTCTTTGCCGACATAATAATTTCGTCCGTCAGCGCGGCAATATGAAGCGTAAGCTCCCTTTCTTCGGGCGTATTCAGAAGCGTAAGCTCGTCCTGACTGCATTTGCGGCGTTTGATTCCCTCTGTCTCAAGATTTCTTATTATGCTGCATATGCGTGCGTAAGCGTACTGCACATAATAAACCGGATTGGAGTTTGATTCGTTAACCGCAAGATCAAGGTCAAAATCAAAATGACTGTTCGGCTCACGCAGGTTAAAGAAGAACCTTGCGGCGTCTATCGGAACCTCGTCAAGCAGTGTAACAAGAGTAATAGCCTTGCCGGAACGCTTTGACGCTTTTATAACCTCTCCGTCGCGCACAAGCCGAACCATCTGCATAAGAACAACGTCAAGCCTGTCCGCGTCTATCCCGAGAGCGGTAAGCGCGGCTTTGAGCCGCGGAACATACCCGTGATGGTCTGCTCCGAGTATGTCGATAGCCTTGTCAAAATTACGTGTTACAAGCTTATTGTAATGATAGGCGATATCCGGCACGACATAAGTCGGGACACCGTTTGCCCTGACAAGCACAAAATCCTTGTCACAGCCGAAATCGGTTGCTCTGAACCATAAAGCGCCTTCACTCTCATAGGTATATCCGCTCTTTTTAATCAGCTCTATAATTCTTGCAGTTTCTCCGCTTTTGTGAAGTGAGCTTTCCTTGAACCACGTATCGTAATGAATACGGTATTTAGCAAGATCAGTTTCAAGACCTTTTATATTTTTCGGCAGAGCGAAATCAACCAGTGCCTTGCGGCGCTCAACCTCGCTTTTTTCAACAAAGCTGTCACCGTAAATTTCGGCAAAGTCCTTTGCGTGCTGAATTATATCCTCGCCGTGATATGAATCCTCCGGCATTTCAATTCCGTCTTTATAAAGTTGGAGATACCTCAGCTCAAGTGATAAACCAAATTTATTTATCTGATTTCCGGCATCATTTATATAAAATTCACGCTCTGTATAATATCCTGCCGCTTCAAGAACCGAAGCAAGACAGTCGCCTAGTGCACCGCCGCGTGCGTTTCCGATGTGCATAGGTCCGGTAGGATTAGCGGAAACAAACTCAACAAGTACACGCTTGCCGGCGCCGTAATCACTTTTGCCGTAATCTTTACCTTTTTCATCAACATCGGCAAGAATATCGGCATAATATTTGTCTGACAGGAAAAAATTTATAAAGCCCGGACCTGCAATTTCGCTTTTCTCAATATATGTTCCGTCAAAATCAAATTTTTCCGAGAGAATTTCCGCGATTTTGCGCGGCGGCATACGAAATGCTTTTGACCAGACCATTGCCGCGTTGGCGGCATAATCCCCGTGCTCGCGGTTCTGCGGAACCGAAACCGAAAAGTCCGCCGGCTCTGAGGCGGCTTCAAGAAATCCCTCTTTGAGGGCGGCGTCCAAAGCCTGTTTTACGCATATATTTACCTGTTCCTTCGCTTTTGATACTACTACTGACATTTTTTTACCTCTCTGACCGAAATATTAACCGTGTTGCGGCTTATGAGCTTCAGCTCCGAATCTATGGTATAACGCATTGATATATTTCCGCCGCTGCCTGTAAGCTCGGTTTTGACAAATTCTCCGAAAATGCCTATTGTGAGGTCGCCGTGAGGGGTGCTGTAACAGCAGATGCTCCGCTTTCCTTCCTCAACTATAAGACGGCTTTCCACCGCGCCTGAGCGCTGAAGAACAACACTTTTGTCCGGCCTGATGTAAAGGCAGGTTTTCACATCTCCGAGCCCGAGCATTTCGCTCTCATCGTATGAAATAAAATAGCTTCCGTTTTTTTCGCCGAAACGTCCGTCGGTAGTAAGCTCTACCGTTTCCGGATTATCGTCCGTTCCCTGCTCGCCTTTTATATTTATTATAACGTCTTTCATCATAAACTGCTTAAATCCACCTGTTCTACCTTTGAGTCGTCTATTTCCTCACCGAGAAGAACCGACGCCTGATTTTTGAATGAAGCCGGTTTATCGCTGACAAAAAAGCTGTGCGTCGGTTCGGCATTTCCTGAATTTGACATACCGTATTTTCCAAGATAATACGCAACCGCTTCAGCTACCGCCACACCGGGATTTATAAGCGATACCTTATCGCCCAATACGGCGGAAATGGCTTTTATAAGAACCGGATAATGCGTACAGCCGAGTATCAGCGTATCGCACTGTGCTTTGACAATAGGCTCAAGATACCTCTTAACTGTCTGGGTGACGACAATATCGTCTGAAGCGTACCAGCCCTCCTCAACAAGCGGAACAAAAAGCGAGCAGGCAGCCGCGGTAACATCGGCGTCAGGCATAAGTCTTAATATTTCCTTTTTATGGCTTCCGCTCGCTACCGTTGCGGAGGTTCCTATAACTCCGATTTTTTTGTTTTTTGTGACCGCGACCGCAGCTGCGGCGGCATGAGTCACCATTTCAAAAAACGGAACAGGAAGATTTCCCGAGCTGTCAGCAGCAACCGAGGAAACGGTTCCGCAGGCGGCGATTATGAGCTTTACGTCTTTTTTAAGCAGGAAGCTTTCGTCCTGCGCGGCATATTTCTGTATTGTTTCACGGCTTCGTGTACCGTAAGGGACACGGCCGGTGTCCCCGAAATAAACAATATTCTCATCGGGAAGGCGTTTAATTATCTCTTTCGTGACGGTAAGTCCGCCGAGTCCGGAATCAAAAATACCTATTGCACGACTGTCTGCCATGCAATCAACCCCTTAATTTGTAATTCATTTTATAATACCACATTTTTGCCGTATTGGCAACAGTTAAAATATAAAAAACCGATTTACCAATCATCGGCAAACCGGTTCTGAAAAAATGAGCTCATTTACCCTGACAGCAGTCGCTGAAAAGCCTGTCAATATCAAGTCGCAACGACGTGCGGTCTTTGATAAAGCCGAGCTTTTCGCATAACTTTTCGGTATCTTCCGTGCAGTACGTATCCATAACGCTTCTCTGCGCGGCAATGTGAAGTGTGCTGCGTAAAATACCGTCAGCCAGCGGCAGGTCGCTTTCCGGAAATATTTTATATATAACCATTTTCTCACTGGCAAGGCTGTAAAGAGAATAGCCCATCAGTCCGTCGGGTCCAACAGCGGTAAGACAGCCGGAATTTTCGCCGTATTCAACCGAATTATCCTTGAACATTTTTACGATTGTGCTTTTATCCTTTACAGGTGCCAGAGATATCATTATATTTCCTCACTTTTCTGTGAAACGCCGGTAAGACGGCGCATTTCCCTCTCATTAAGCGGGCGCCATTTGCCCTGCGGAAGCATGCCGAGCTTAACGCCTGCAATTTCGGTGCGCTTAAGCCGCATTACCTCAAGTCCGACCGCTTCGCACATTCGCCTTATCTGACGGTTTCTCCCTTCGTGTATTATAAAAATCAGAACCGTTCTGTCGGCTTTTCTTTCCGCCACAAAGCAATCGCACGGGAGAGTTTTTTTGCCGTCGAGAGATATACCCTCCTTCATTTGAAGTATCTGCTCTTCCTCGGCATTGCCCCTGACCGTTACACGGTAGGTTTTATTCACGTGCGATGACGGGTGTGTGAGCTTATTGGCGAAATCACCGTCGTTTGTCATTATCAATAATCCTTCGGAGTCACGGTCAAGTCTTCCGACCGGAAAAAGCCTTGCTCCTGCGTCGGCGGTAAGCTCCGAAACATTTTTTCTGCCCAGCTCGTCACGCATTGTGGTAATATATCCGCGCGGTTTATTGAGCATTATATAAATTTTTTCATTGACCGGAACGACCGCTTTGCCGCGTACCGTAACCTTGTCGCGCTTCGGGTCAACCTTTGCGCCGAGAGAGGCTATATGTCCGTTTATTTTTACTTTCCCCTGCTCTATCAGCTCCTCGGCCTTGCGGCGTGATGCTATGCCGCATTCCGAAAGATGCTTCTGCAGGCGTATTTTATTATCCCTCATATTTGATTTTACTCCTATATGCTTTTGAGAATATGCTTAATGTTTTCGGCAAACACAGTAAGAAAATCAGGCTTTACAGTATATGCCGATATATTGCGCTGCGCCGTAAGCGGTACGCTGCCTATAACCTCTCCGTTCATGCAGTATTCAGCCGACCCTATTACGTCGCCCTCGGCAACAGGTGCGTAAACAAAATGCGGCAGCCTGACAGTACAGGAAATATCAGCGGTTTCAAGCGTATTTACGGTATAAGGCTCGATAAAAATTTCTATGTACTCATCGGCAGAGCCTATCACCGGCACATTATAGCATGAAGTCGGCGGTGAATAGCGCGTCTGCTTTATTTGCTCAAGGCCGTATTCGAGAAGCTCTGCGTGGTCGTCCCAGTCGTCGGGATCATTAAGCGTTACGGCGACAGCTGTCTTACCGTCGCGCTCGGCGGCGCTTACAAGGCACCTGCCGGATTTTTTTGTAAATCCGGTTTTAACCCCTATCGCCCCTTCAAATGAGGAAAGGAGCTTGTTATGATTTGTAAGCGTGCGCCTGTACGGCGGATTTCCGTAATTAAGCACAGCCGATTTGCTCGAGGCGGCTTTAGCGAAATCCTCATTTTTAAGCGCGAACGCGGCAAGCAGCGCCAAATCATACGCGGTTGTGTAATGCCCGTCGGCGTCAAGTCCGGACGGTGTGACAAAATGGGTGTTTTTAAGCCCTAATTCCTCCGCGCGCCGATTCATCATTTCAGCAAATTTTTCGACAGATCCCGCGATGGAAACCGCCGTTACATTAGCGGCGTCGTTTCCGGAAGCCAGCATCATACCGTAAAGCAGATCATGATATGTTACCCTGTCGCCCGCGAGCAGCCCCATAGACGAGCCTTCGACTTTCAGCATATCTGCCGTAACGGTAATCTCCTCGCTCAAATCGGCGGTTTCGCATAAAATAAGCGCGGTCATTATTTTTGTAGTGCTTGCCATCGGCAGCTTTTCGTTTTCGTTGTATGAATAAATTATCTCGCCGGTATCGCCGTTTATAAGCACCGCGGCTTTGGCCGAAGTCATTTCGGCATTTGTATGCACAAACGGGAAAAGCAATGCGGCAAGAACCACGCAGACAATTCTTTTCAAATCCACCACCCCACCCTTATTTTATTAAGGATAGAGGCTATATATTACTGCTGCGTCTTGTCTTTTTTGTCCTTTGAGAAGATCTCCTTTGCTTTTTCGAGAACCTCAGGAGCCATGGATATTGCTTTATCAACCGAAGTCATTTCGTTATAAACCGGCATCATTTTAACATTCTGACCGTTTATCGCTATGAAAGCCACAGGAGAAAGCGTAACACCTGCTCCGCCGCCCCCGCCGAAAAGACCGGACTGTGTTTTGCTCGGAAAATCGCTGCCGCCGGTTGCTACACCGAACGAGACTTTTGACACAGGTATAAGCGTAATATCACCTACCACGATCGGGTCGCCTATTATAGTATTTGCGTCAACCATGGCACGCAGCTTGTCCATAGTTATGTCCATAATGCCTTTGATACTGTTCTCGCTCATAACTCATTCCTCATTTTAAATTTATTGTATTCCGAAAAAATATCGAAAAGTGTCATAATCAGAAAAATAACCCGCGCGCCGGCGTCAAGTGAAAAAGAAAAATCAGAATTTCCGGAATAAAAATCCGACGATATATTTATTTTTTTCAATGAAATTAGCGCGGTGCTTTCAAGAAATGCCAGCACCGGATAAACCGAACCGCATACAGCGCCGTATTCTACGGCGGTCTGCGCGGCATCGTCTCCGGCGATAACTATATTCACACATACTTTTTTTACAAAAAAATGTTTAAGCCTTTTTTTGATTTTTTTAAGAACCTGTCCGGCAAAGCCGAAAATTTCCCTGACGGCGCCGGCAAAGCCGTATTTTTTTTTCAGATGAACAAATATTTCCTTTAATTCGTTTTTTTCCGCCTTTTTGCTGCCAGCACCTTTATTGTCGGCATTATCGCCGCTTTTAGCTTCCTTCTTTTCCTCGTCTTTCAATTCGCACACTTTAATTCCCGCAATCTTTATTTTCGCGGAAAAATCACCGTTACTAAATGAAACAGACAAAGCGACCGGCAGAAACAGCAGAATTAAAATCACCGCCGCGACCGACAGTATAATAATAAGGGGAACCAAGCGACCGTCTCCTCACTGAAAAAAATGACAGAAAATAAGCCGTATTTATATTATCCGGCAAAGACGCGGTTTTATTCCGCTTCGTCTTCCCCGTTAAAATCATCGTCAAGCGGTATCTGCTCGCCCACCTCGCGGCTCGCGTTATCCTTTTCGGGAAGCGGCGGCAGTTCCGTAAGGTCGTTAAGCGAAAAGCATCTGAGAAAATTTTTGGTAGTTCCGTAAAGAAGCGGCTTTCCGGGAAGCTCAAGCCTGCCGCGCTCCTCAATCAGTCCCTTTTCGACAAGTGTGGTTACAACGCCTGAACAGTCAACGCCTCTGACCTGTTCGATAAATGATTTTGTGACGGGCTGATTATACGCCACGACAGCGAGCACCTCGAGCGCAGCGGAAGACAGCGGCGTTCTGCGTTTCAGGTCAAACATTGCTTTTATGTAAGAGGCGTATTCTTTTTTAGTCGCGAGCTGATATGTATTTTCCATACGTACAAGCTCAATACCGCTTTCCTTAGAAGAAAGTTTTTTCTGAAGTTTTTCCATTACTGCGACGACATCTTCGGGCGTAACCGAGAAAACCTGCGCAAAACGGTCAATACTGAGCGGCTCTCCGCCGGCAAAAAGCACAGCCTCGAAAGCCGGCAAAAGTTCTGAAGTCGTCATCTGCGTTTATGCTCCTTAATCAGTGTTATTTCTGCATTGTCCGCCTCACCGTCAATCCGTACCCTGTTTGCCTTGCAGAGCTCAAGCACGGCGAGAAAGGTCGCCACAAGCTCAGAACGGCTGTGCGCCGTTCTGTACAGCGAGCCTAATTTTTTTGTACCGCCTGTCCACAGGTTTCTTATAACAAAAACAATCCTTGTGGAAACGGCGACAATCTTTTTCGCCACTATTTTTGTAAACGGTGCGGTAGAGGGCGGCAGCTTCCGCTGACCCCTGCCTACGGCTGAAAGATATGATACATACATTACGTCGGACGAATGAATAAGCTCATAGGTTTTGTCAAACTCAAGCTCTTCAGGCTTCCGCACAAAACGGTCAAACCCGTCCTGCATAGTCGAAAACTGACGCGCTATCTGCTGACAGACCATATATTCGAGCAGCTCGCCGGTAAGCTCCTCTTTCAGCTTTACTATTTCGTCGTGCTTTGGCAAAAGACTTACCGTTTTGATATACAGAAGCCGTGAAGCCATTTCGAGAAACTCGCTTGAAATTTCCATTTCCTCGTTCTGGAACTGCTTTATCTGTTCAAGATACTGGTCGATAAGCTCTGTAAGCGGTATATCGTAAATATTTAGCTTGTTGCGCGCGATAAGCTGCAAAAGCAGGTCAAGCGGTCCTTCAAAGCCCTCAATTTTATAGTTTAAAGTAACTTCTTCCATTCTCTCACCCTATCAAGCTGAACGGAAGATATGCGATATTCTGAAGAAAATTCATCACGGCGCTTGTAAGGAATCCGAGCGGTTTGTCAAGCACGCCGAACCAGAGAAGCACAAGCAAGCCGTAAAAAATATATCTTTCGTAACGCATAAGCGCGTAATACTGTTTGTACGGCAGCAGTGCCGACAGAAGTCTCGACCCGTCAAGCGGCGGAATCGGAATCAGATTGAAAACCGCAAGCGAAACGTTTATATAAGCTATCCAGTAGAAAAAGTAAGCGATATAAAATAAAGCAAATACTTCGGTAACGCCCATCAAAAACGTAAAAAGATAATACAAAATAAGCGTTATAAGTGAAACAATAAGATTTGATACCGGTCCGGCGAGAGCTGTTATTGCCATTCCGCCCTTTGGATTTTTGAAATTTCCTGCATTGATCTGAACAGGTCTTGCCCAGCCGAAGCCAACGAGAAGTATACAGGCGGCGCCGAGATAATCTATATGGGCAAACGGATTAAGCGTAAGTCTTCCCTGGTATCTCGGCGTAGGGTCGCCGAGCTTGACCGCTGTCCAGCCGTGGGCGAATTCATGCACAGGCAGCGTAAGAAAAATAACAGCGAGAGAGGAAAGCATATATATTATAACGCCGGAAACCGAGAAATTTCCGGACAACAGCATACTTAACAAATAAACCACTCCATTCTATCATTGCTATTATATAACAATTATTAAGCAATTACAAGAAAAACATACAGCCCGCCCGTTTTTAAACGGGCGGGCTGTAATTTAAAGAGCAATGGTTTCAGAAAGGGAGAAAGAATAAATTATTTTTTCCTTGACCGGCTTTTCAAATATTTTAGCGCACGCTTGAGCGTAAACCGAAAGCTGTTCGCCGTATGCCTCTGCAAGCGCCTGCGGACTGTCTGTCCGGTCGGTCTTGAAATCCACTACGACGATACTTCCGTTTTCCTCAAAGCAAAGGTCAACAGCGCCCTGAACAATGATTTTTTCGTCGCCGTGCTTTTCTTTAAGCTGCGGATTGACTTTATAAGCCGGAAGCTCCGTTAAAAAGCGCATTTCCCTTTTTACAAGCGTAGATTTTTTTATTCTCGCGAAAAGCTCACTGCCGAAAAAGGCTTTTAATTTTTCTCTGTTTACCGCTTTGGCTTCCCGCTCGGTAATAAACTGCCATTCATAAAGCCTTTCAATTTCAGCGTCAAGCTCGTCGGTTTTACTGAAATCTATAAACTCAACAATTTTATGCGTCGCTGTTCCCCTTTCGGCGGCGGTCAGTCCACCCTCGCTCATAAACGACGGGCGCGCCTTAAATGCGTATTTTTCGCTTTCAGCCTTGTTTGCAAGCTGGGAGACCGAGCTTTTCGCCTCAGTTTCGAGAACGTCGGCGTACGGATAAGTATAGCCGATGTTTTTTTCAAGCTGCTCTTGGAGCGCCGGGTCGGAAAAAACTTCCGTTTCAGATGCTTCCGCGGATTCTTCGGCGCTGCTTTTGGCGATAACATTTATTTCAATGCGGCTTTTCGTATCTGATATTAAAAGCCCCGTGCCGGCGCCGCGGATTTCACTGCCGTCAGAATGAACAAGAGAAGTGGTTATCAGCCATTTCAGATATGAGCGCAGGCTGTAAAAATTTTCAGACAGATTGCCGTCGGAAAGCCTGAGCCCCGAAAGACAGTTGCCGATTTCCTTTTCCGGATCGTTTACGCAGGCTGTAAAATAAAGCATATCTTCTGCTCTTGTCATAGCTACATAGAAAAGCCTGAGCTCCTCTTCCGAGGTTTTTCTGCGAATAAAATCCACAATTACTTCCCGGCCGACTGTTGTGTATTTTTCTTTCGCCTGTTCATCATAATACTTGAAGCCGATTCCGTATTCTAATGAATAAAGAGCCGCATTTCTCGTGTCGTTATTGCTGAACGCCGTTTCATTGAGCGCTACTATGCAGACCGGAAACTGCAGACCTTTTGAAGCGTGTATACTCATAATTTTGACGGTATCGCTGGCGGACTGTACGGCGGCGGACTTCAGTCCGTTTTCCGACTGATTTATAATATACCTTACAAAAGCGCTTATTCCGCCTTTGTTTTCTCCCGCAAACTGTTCGGCATATCCGGAAAGCATTAAAAGATTTCCGCGGCGCCTGTCGCCGTCATTAAGTGCGGAAACGTTATTTAAAAATCCTGTTTCGGAAAGCAGATATGTAATCAGCTTTGGTAATTTAAGCGTGGCTGCAAGTATTCTGTATTTTTCCAAGGCTTTAAGAGCAGCACGGCAGTGCTCATTACCGTTTTCGGCAGCAAACGCAACCGCCGAGCAGAGGGTTGCTTTTCTTCTGTTTATCCTTATTTCGGCCAACTCATCAGAAGTAAATCCGAAAATCGGCGAGTGCAGGACCGATAAAAGCTCAACATCGGAATCGGGATTGTCAATCACTTTAAGCAGTGAAAGGAAAACCGATACTTCATATGATTCGGCATATCCGTCCTCACTGAAATTTGCCGGAACGCCGTTTTTCCTGAGTTCTTCCGCAATAACCGGCGCTTTTTTGGAGGTATTGCGCAGAAGTACGGCAAAATCCGAAAACCCCGCGTTTCTTAAAGTGTAGTTATCCTGCCTTATACACTTTCCGGAAGACATTATCCGCTTTATTACCTGCGCGATGCGCCGGGCCTGTGTGCGTATCTTTTCGGTAGTGTCAGCCGGCTCCTCAAGTATATCAAATCTTACCGGTGATAAATCGGAATGAGGATAAACAGCTTTTGGAATCAGCCTTTCATCTTTATCATAAACGATTCCTCCGGTTTCGGCGGTCATCATATTTTCAAAAAAGAAATTTATATAATCGCATATTTCCGGTTTGCTTCTGAAATTGCTGCCCAATATTATTTTTTTACTATCGCTTTCACCAGCGGACTCAAAAGGTACGGATGAATTTATTTTGCGCAGAAAATTGGACGGCTGAGCGCCTCTGAAGCCGTAAATGCTCTGTTTGACATCGCCGACGGCAAAGAGCTTTTTGCCTCGGTCGGACAACACGTAAAACAGAATATCCTGAAGATTGTTCGTATCCTGATATTCGTCTACCATCACTTCATCATAGCGGCACGCTATTTCCTGTGCCTGCTCATTTATAATGATATTTCCCGCGTTTCCGCTGCACAGTAATTTCAAAGCGAGGTGTTCTATATTGTGAAATGTAAAGGTATTATTATCGTTATATACCTCAAAAAGTCTTTTTTCAAACTCAACTAAAATTTCCGAAAGCAGTTTTGCCGGACGGTAAATCATCGAAAACTGTTTTTTAATGAAATCCGAATCGGCGTAAAATATTTTTTTCAGTCCGTCCACTGTATCTGCAACATAATCTTTTGTCTGCTTTGCAAATTTTTCGGTTTCACCGCTTGACCTTGTCGTCTTCGGAAGCTCAAATCCGTCAAGAACTTCCAAAATACCGTCCCAGTCGGCATTTTCCGCTGCATCAAGCAATTCAGAAATTTTTTCCGCGGCGGTTTCAAAGCATAAGCCGAATTTTTTGTATGCTTTTTCGTTACAGCTCAATATATCAAGCTGACTTATGACCGTTCTCTGCAAAACAAGCGCGGTTTTTCTTACCTTTTCAACAGAATAATCATACCATAAATTACCCGGCATGAAATTTTCGGGCACATAAAGCTCCGCAAGACTTCGGAACCACTCGGTAGGAAAAGCCATCTGGCGGCTGTAATTATACATTTTCAGCAGATATTCAAGGAAATTGCCGTCGTCATATTCTGCCCCGACAAGCTCCATAAGTTCGAAAAAAACCGGATCGTTCCCGTCATAATATGTTTCAAGTATTTCTGTCAGAACAGCTTCATCTGTTGGCTTAAGTGAATTCTGATCCGAAATTTTAAAATCGGGAGATACTCCAGCGGCAACAAAATTTTCCCTTACGAGATCAATGCAGAAGGCGTCAATAGTACATATCTTGGCGCCTGAAATCAGCTGTTTTTGCTTAAGCAGAGCGATGTTATCCGGTTCTTTACGGCATTCATCGTCAAGCCTTTTTTCTATTCTTGAGCGCATTTCTGCAGCGGCCGCATTTGTAAAAGTCACGATAAGAAGTCGGTCGGCGCTTACCGGATTTATTTTATCGGTTATAAGTCTAATAACCCGCTCAACCAGAACCGCGGTTTTTCCGGAGCCCGCCGCGGCGGAGACAAGTATGTTTCCCGCAGCGTCTATCGCGTTTTGCTGCTCTTTTGTCGGATTAAACGCCATCTGAATCGTCCTCCCTCATTTTTTCAAACACTTCGCTGTTTTTCATAGACGGAACCTGTGTTCCGGGCATACCTTCCCTGCCGCATACACTGCTGAAATCGCAGTATTTGCAGGCCGGAGTTTCACAGCCGTCCACCGGCTTTGCCGATATATCACCGCTCAGGATTTCCTCACCGGTTTTTCGCATGAGTTTTTCTATATAGTCAAATATCTCACTGAAATTTTCCGAGTTTATAAAAGAAGTACAGCGTTTGTCAAGCTGTCCGCTTGTTGTAACAGAATATTTAGGGACATACTCACCGTCAAGCTGCTTGTCCATTGCCTCGACAATATCCTTTTCGGAACGGAGCAGCCCGTTCATCGCCATTCCGGAACCTCCGAGATCACGCTTTGAAGGCATATAAAATATACCTGCCGCCTTTTCATCGTCAATATTTCTTCCCCTGACGACTGAATAGAGATATATAAGCATCTGAAGATTAAGCCCGAAAATAACATCAGGCAGTTTAAACTTCTTTGTTCCGGTTTTATAATCGATAATTCTGATATATCCGTTGTATTCGTCAAGACGGTCGATTTTTCCTATAAGCTCTATATTACCGCCGTCAAAGTCAATATTCAGCTTAGGCATATCATCACCGCCGCCTATTTCAAGCTCGCACGCGACAGGCTCAAAATCGCTTTGCGCAAATTCTTCGGAAATATGCTTCACAACCGCCTTGACAGCCCGTGAGATTCTAGACACAAGGAATTTATCGCGGTTTGTCTCAACCGACCTGTATCCCTTTATTCCGTCAAGATATATCGCGATATATTTATCGACTTCATCGTTTATTTCTTTTTCGGACAATTTGCAAATGTCTTTTTTATAGGTTACGATTATTTTTTCAAGGACAAAATGAACAATCGTGCCTCGCTGCAGAACATCAAAATCCGCCGGCTGCAGTTTTTTCGCGCCGAGCCCGTATCTGCAGAAAAAAGAGAAACGGCATTTATGGAATGTATCGAATTTTGAAGCCGACATCATTATTTTGCTTCCGAACAGCTTTTCCGCCGTTTCGGGAGATATGCTGTCGTTATCGGATTTATATGTAAAATTATCTATAAGCTTTCCGGTATACTCACTACGTTTTTCAAGAACGTTTCTCAGCGTTAAAGCGCCTGCGGCATCTTGATTAAAACGCCGGCAGTATTCAGAGTACGCCGCCTCGGCGGTTTCGGGGAGATTGTCCGCCGTAAGACAACGGGATGGCTCTGAAATCCTTTTACAGTGCAAATTCTGTATTATTTCCTCAACAAACGCCGACGGCGCTTTTTCCTCACCCGATAATCCGGAAGCCGAATATGTGATGAACAGCTTATCGGACGGACAGCAGAGATTGCAGTATACCAGATAATTCTCGTCAATTACCGACGAAATCTGATTATCGGGTATATCTATTCCCGCTTCTATTATTTCTCTTCTCTCACGCAGCGCAAAAATACCATCCGAAAACTGTTCCTTCGGGAACACGCCCTGATTTGCCCCGATTATAAACGCCACCCTCGGTCTTGAAGGCCGTATACGGTCGGCAGAGCCGAAGGTCACTTCGTCCAGCATTCTCGGAATCACGCCTACTGAATCAAGCGATACAGCAAGCTCGAGAGCCTGAGCGAATTCGCGTTTTGTTATATTCCGGCTGCCGACGCACCTGGCGAGACTGTCAAGGATATGCATAAATTTATCATATGACTGCTTTAGGATATCGCTCCTGAACTGCTCGTTTTCGTTTTTAAAACGCTCGGAAAGCGCGCCGAGCTTTTCCGCCGCACCGCAGTCCTCAAGCAGCGTGACGGCTGCTGCCGCCATATCCGCTGCTGTTCCCCTGCAGTTTTCCCTGAAAGAAAGAAGAGGCTTTACAGCGTTTCTGCGCAATGCATTAAGTGTATCGAGCTCGTCCTGATTTATACTGTTTTCCTTTTCACTGTATATAAAACCCTTGGGATCCATATCCCATTCTTTTTGCCACAGCTCGCCGTTAATGTTCCAAAGGTAAACGTAATTCTCGAGCTTTGACAGCTCCTCGAACCCTAATGTACCCAAACCTGTTTTATGAAAGCTCAGTATATTCTCTGAAGAAAGGTTCACAGCGGCTTCAAGCGCTGCTGTGACGGCGGCGGCTCCCGGAAACGCAGACAAAGGCTCCCTCTTATCAGAAAAGCAGGGTATACCGTTTTGCTCGCAGGCAGAGCGGATACCCTCCTCATACTGCTGGGCGTCTCTCGCGATAATGACAAAATCCCTGTATCTGTATCCCTTTTCTCTTACAAGCTGCCTGATTTTCCTTGCGGTATATTCCGCCTCGTCAAACATCGTAGCTCCGGCGCATACCGTTATATCGCCGCATGTTTCGGGCGACGTATATTCTGCGCCTGCCATCATTCTCTCAAGCGCTTTTATGTCTTCGGATATATATGTGCCGGCACCGAGAACAAGCGGCATATCCTCTTTAATATTATATTTTTCAGCAGACCTTCTGATACGTTCAATCAGTTTTCTGACATTTGTGTAAACGTTATATTCCTTATCAAGCGAAGGGTCGTTCGTAAAGGAGAAAACGATATCGTCAGCCTGCGACATAACACGCTCGATTATTTTCATCTGCTGACCCGTAAAGCCCTTGAATGAATCAAAAAAGACGGTTTTCCCGCTGAAGTAGCGGTATTCTCCGAGCTTTTCGTACAGCTTTGTGAGATTATCGGCCGGGTCCACAAACTGCTCGCCCACAAGCGCGTCAAACGTTTCGTAAATAAGCGCTGTATCGGTCAGTTTGAACCGCAGAGTATCGCTTGCCGCTGTGTCCGCCGCCTTACGCAAATCTTCGGGAGTAACAGCGTTTATCTTGAATTCTCCTATTGTGTCAAGAATTGTTTTCGCAAAATAAACCGAGCGGCAGTATTTTGACCACAGCCTCAGCTCGCCCTCAAGCGATGAAAGCGCCCTGTTCATAAAAATAACCTTATCGGCGCCGGAAAGAGTTATACCGGCTATACCGCCGACCTGTCTTCCTACATCGTCGCATAAACGTGTAAAAGTGGTCACGCCTGTACCGAGCGCCGCTTTATCGCCTAATTCCTTAAGCACGGCTCTCTCGCTCTCAAACGAAAACTGCTCCGGAACGATAAGAAGGGCAGTTTTTCCGTCTTCCGAAAGCCGCTTGATATTCTGAAGCACATTATAAGTTTTGCCGGACGCCGGACGCCCGAAAATAAATTTCAGCATTGTATACACCTCCGCTGAAATCTATTTTAACATATAATTTTATTTTTTTCGAGGTTTTTATCAGTTAAATTTCATTTTCCGAATATAATCGGCAGAACAAGAAAACCGCAGACCGCAGGAACTCCGTAGCAGACGGCTCCGACTGCCGTATAAGGATTAAGAGGAATATACACACCGGTAAATTTCGCGGTAAGATTTATAATCGCAAGGACCGTCGCGCCCGCAAAAGCGTTTAAAAGCAGTGTCTTTACCGCCTTGCCGCTTTTAACCGAAAAAACTGTTACAGCTATAAATCCGGCAGCGAGCAGGATTACAGCGCTGTATTTTAATACTTCCATTTTATCACCCGATATATAAATATGCCGTCGCAGTCTTATAAATTACAGAAAGCCGCCGGATAACCGGCGGCTTTCTGTATAAAGGAGAAAAAAATTATTTTGAAGAGATGTATTCGTCAATAGCTTTGGCGGCTGTTTTTCCGGCACCCATGGCAAGAATGACGGTAGCGGCACCGGTAACGGCATCACCGCCGGCGTATACGCCTTTCTTTGTGGTGGCTCCGGTATCCTCATTTACGATTATACCGCCGCGCTTGTTAACCTCAAGTCCGGCAGTGATGGACTTTATAAGCGGATTTGGTGAAGTACCGATAGACATTATTACGCAGTCTGCGTCAATATCGTACTCGCTGCCCTCAACGGCGACAGGTCTTGCTCTTCCGGACTCATCAGGCTCGGAAAGCTCCATACGCTGGCAGGTAATACTTTTTACCCAACCGTCTTCGCCGTTGATTTTTGTCGGGTTTGTAAGAAATCTGAACTCAATTCCTTCTTCCATCGCATGCTCGACTTCCTCGCGGCGAGCCGGCAGCTCGTGCTCAGTACGGCGATAGACAACCGTAACATCTGCTCCCAGACGCTTTGCGGTTCTCGCGGCGTCCATAGCGACATTTCCGCCTCCGACAACTATCGTCTTCTTGGCGTGCATAACAGGAGTGTCGCTGTGCTCATTATACGATTTCATAAGATTGTTTCTGGTAAGGAACTCGTTTGCGGAATAAACGCCGCAAAGCGCCTCTCCCTCTATTCCCATAAACCTCGGAAGACCTGCGCCGGAGCCGATGAAAACAGCCTCATATCCCATATCAAAGAGCTCATCGACGGTTATTGTCTTTCCGATAATAACGTCAGTGTCAATTTCAACACCGAGCGCTTTAAGCCCGTCAACTTCCTTTTTAACTATTTTTTTAGGAAGTCTGAATTCCGGTATTCCGTAAACAAGAACACCGCCGGCGGTGTGCAGCGCTTCAAAAACAGAAACCTGATAGCCTTTTTTGGCAAGGTCTCCGGCACAGGTTAGTCCTGACGGACCGGAACCGACAACCGCGACCTTATGACCGTTAGGTTCAGGACGCTTAACATTTTCCTTGGCGTGTTCATTGTGCCAGTCGGCGACAAAACGCTCAAGTCTGCCTATACCGACAGGCTCACCCTTAATTCCTCTTACGCATTTTGCCTCGCACTGTGTTTCCTGAGGGCATACTCTTCCGCATACGGCAGGAAGACTTGACGACTCCGATATCACCTGATAAGCCGCCTCAAAATCGCCCTCTTTAATTTTTTCGATAAACGCCGGAATGTGTATATTTACCGGACAGCCGGAAACGCAGGGCATATTTTTGCAGTTAAGGCAGCGCGCAGCCTCGTCAAGTGCGGTTTCCTCGCTGTATCCAAGCGCGACCTCCGAAAAATTGGAAGCGCGTACCACCGGATCCTGAACCGGCATTTCGTTTTTCTTCAAGCTCATATTCGCAGCCATTACTGTACCTCCTTTTTGAAAAGATTGCACGCCTCGTCATAAGCGTGACGCTCAAAATCGCGGTACATGGCTCCGCGTTTCATCGCTTCGTCAAAATCAACCTCAAAACCGTCAAAATCCGGTCCATCGACGCAGGCGAACTTGACTTTGCCCCCGACAGTAAGACGGCAGCCGCCGCACATACCTGTTCCGTCAATCATTATGGGATTCATTGAAACAACGGTTTTGACATTAGCCGGCTTTGTCACGCCGACAACGAATTTCATCATAATCAGCGGTCCGATTGTAATGACTTCATCATAATTCTCGCCGGCGTCGATAGCTTCCTTAAGAGGTACTGTAACAACGCCTTTTGTGCCGTGCGAACCGTCGTCTGTCATAACGGTGAGCTTATCTGAACAGGCGGCAAACTCATCTTCAAGAATTACAAGGTCCTTTGAGCGGAAACCTATTATCGAGTGAACCTCGCAGCCCTGCTCATGGAGCTTCTGCGCGACCGGAAGCGCAATGGCGCAGCCGACGCCGCCGCCCACAACGCAGACCTTTTTAAGTCCTTCGGTTTCAGTAGGTCTTCCGAGAGGACCCGCGAAATCAGCCAGACAATCCCCTACCTGCTTATGGTTGAGCTTTTCTGTCGTAGCTCCGACTATCTGAAAAATTATTTTAACAGTACCCTTTTCCCTGTCGTATCCTGCTACGGTAAGCGGTATGCGCTCGCCGTCTTCATCGGTACGCAGAATGATGAACTGACCGGCTTCGGCCTTTCTGGCAACCAGCGGCGCTTCAATGTCCATCATGGTAACGGTGGGATTGAGTTCTCTTTTGCTTACAATCTTAAACATCAGATTCATTCCTTATTATAGTTTAAATCAGCGCCTCCGCTTAAGAAGGCGCTGATACAATTTTATACTGTCAGGCTTTAAAAGTCAACCTCTGTTCCGTAATATGTGCATTTGAAAAGTTTTGCCATTGTCTCAGGGTCGATAGCACGCGGATTAGAGCCTGTGCAGGCGTCGCCAACTGCGTTAGCGGCGATTTCGTTAACCTTAGCGTTGAATTCAGCTTCGTCAACACCGAACTCCTTTAAAGTATGCGGAATATTTAGCTTTTCATTCATGCTGTCTATAAGATTGCAGAGACTTTCGATAAGACCCTTATTGCTTGAGCCCTCAAGTCCGAGCATTCTCGCGATATCGGCATACCTTTCAGCGGCTCTCTGGTCATGCGCGTTGTACTTGATGACAAAAGGAAGATAAATCGCGTTAGCGCAGCCGTGCGGAATGTGCTGATCCTTCATAGCGCCTTCATGGAAAGCGGCGCCTGTTTTGTGAGCCATTGAGTGTACAATTCCGAGAAGAGCGTTTGAGAAGGCCATACCGGCAAGGCACTGAGCATCATGCATCTGGGCACGTGATTCCTTGTTGCCCTTATATGAAGAAGGAAGATAAGCGGTAACCATCTCGATAGCTTTCATAGCGAGCGCGTCGGTGTAAACACTCGCAACGGTTGAAACATACGCTTCAATCGCATGAGTAAGAGCGTCCATACCGGTGTGGGCAACCAGCTTTGCGGGCATTGTCTGAGCAAGCTCAGGGTCAACTATCGCGACATCAGGAGTAATGTTGAAGTCAGCAAGCGGGTATTTGATGCCCTTTGAATAATCGGTGATAACCGAGAAGGCCGTAACCTCAGTAGCGGTGCCTGATGTGGATGATATCGCGCAGAATTTTGCCTTCTGACGAAGCTCAGGGAAATTAAAGGGTATGCAGAGTGACTCAAATGTCACATCGGGATACTCATAGAAAGCCCACATTGCTTTAGCAGCGTCAATCGGAGAACCGCCGCCGATAGCGACAATCCAGTCAGGCTCAAATTTACGCATGGCTTCAGCGCCGCGCATAACGGTTTCAACAGAAGGATCCGGCTCAACACCTTCAAAGAGTTCAACCTGCATACCGGCTTCTTTAAGGTAACCGACCGCCTTATCAAGGAAGCCGAAGCGTTTCATTGAACCGCCGCCAACAACTACAATAGCCTTTTTACCCTTTAAATTTTTAAGGTTTTCCATTGCGTTTTCGCCGAAGTAAACGTCTCTGGGTAATGTAAATCTTGCCATTTCAATTCCTCCGTTTAATTTAAGCACCTTGTGCTTTTTTATTTGACTTTATTATACTACGGAGTAAATCAAAAAGGAAATATATATACCGCATAAGTGATATTACATACAAGATATAGCATTTTTTTACTATTTTTGTTAATTTTTTTACTGTCAGAAAATTTTAAGATGATTTTATAACCGACAGTACCGAAAGAATGTTCCCATGAACCTGAAATTTTATTTCAAAACCGCAGAATGAAAACCCGTAAATTCTGTCAGGGTCATCATGGTACCTCGGTCGCGGGTCCTCCGAAAGCACGCCGTAAAGCTGCTCCAAAACACCGGCCGGCAAAGCGGCTTTAACGGTTTCCGGTATTATTACATCAAGCGCCTTTCCGTAACGCTCTCCGGCGAAGCCGTTAACGGCATCCGGATATGAATCGGTGAAACTTATATACGGCTTGATATCTATTACAGGTGTTTTGTCGCACATATCTATTCCGGAAACATATATAACCGGACCGTATTTTTTGTCATTTTCAACCTTTTCAAGCTTGAGCGCCGAAATACCGACAGGATTCGGGCGGTTGGGAGAACGCGTGGCAAACACGCCGACGCGCTCGTTTCCGCCGAGTCTGGGCGGTCTTACTGTGGGGGACCATTTTTTTCCTTTTTCCGTTCGCGAAAAAATCCATATTGCCCATATATGCGAATACTGGGTAAGTTCCCTTACGGCGGAAAAATCCCGGTACTCAGGCTCAAAGACAATTCGTCCGGAAAGCCCCTTTACAATTCCGCTCTGCCTCGGAAGACCGAACTTATCCGGAAAATCGGTATGAATTTTCGCAATAACTTTGAATTGATAAGTTTCCATATATTCCTCAAACGAATTACTGCGGCTCTGATAACGTTTCTTCCGACCCCGATGAGCTCGCCGCCAAAGAGGAGTCGGACGAAGATGAATCTGTTGATGACGAATCCGATGAAGACGACGAGTCGGACGAAGACGAATCGGATGACGACGTATCAGACGAGCTGTCGCCAGACGAGGAATCCGACGATGTGTCAGACGAAGTGTCTGATGAAGTGTTGTCGGATGTTGTAGGCTCGCTTGAAGAAACCTGCGATGACGAGCTATTTGATGATGATGAAGAAGATGAACTGCTTGACGAAGACGAGGACGACGGTGAGTTATAGACGGGATTATCTATATCGTCGCCTTTTTTATAGTAGCCTATTCCCTTTTTCACAACATCGTCACTGTCTTCAAACTGCTTTTTCTCAAGATCTCTGTGAACTTCCTTCATTATGTCACGCCAAATTTTAGCCGCGGCGCCGCTGTTGCTTATATCAGTCGGGTAATCAAAGCCGTACCATACCGAGCCGACATAATAAGGTGTTCCCGCAACCATCCAAAGGTCATTTGATTCGCTTGAGGTTCCGGTTTTTGCGTATGCTTTCATCGAATAGTTAAAGCTGGCAATAGTTCTGCCCGTTCCTTCACTTCCGTAAACGACCTCCTGAAGCAAATGGTTCATTATTGTTGCCGTTGCCGGTGAAATCACCTGCTCGCCGGTTTCATTGTAATCAAAAACAACCTCGCCGTTTGCCCGCTCTATTTTATAATATGTGGTCGGCTCGTGATAAACGCCCTGATTGCCGAAAATAGCATATGCCGCGGCGGATTCGGTTGTAGTCAATCCGTAAGCGCAGCCGCCGAGCGCGAGCGAAGCCAGATTCTTGTCCTTCTCCACAAGGTGCGAGCATTTGAGCTTATTGACAAGGAAATCATAGGAATTGTCTATTCCTACCTCCTGAAGCAGACGCACCGGAACAGCGTTCATAGATTTTCTTATCGCATAATTAAGATTTATTGTTCCCTTATAATAGCCGAACCATTCTTTAGGTCCGCTTGTTCCGTCCGGATAATAATTTTCGATTGGTTTGTCGACTACTCTTGAGGTATAATTGACAATGTCATTCTCAACAGCAAGAGTATATACGCCGAGCGGTTTCATTGTAGAGCCCGGCTGACGCGGGGAATCGGTTGCCCTGTTCAGTCCTCTGTTGGTTGTCTTTTCGCCTGCGCCGCCTACTATTCCGACAATATGACCGCTGTAATCCATTATTGTCATAGCAGACTGCGCGTGCTGCTCAGTACCGTTAATTTCTTCAGTTTGGGGAAAATAGGTGTCTATATCTGTATAGACCTCCTCCATCGCCTCCTGAATATCTGTATTTAACGTGGAATAAATTTTAAAACCGCCGTTATAGAACATTGTGGAAGCGATTTCGTTGCTCAGGTTATATTTCTCGGCAAGATCGCCGATTACCTGATCGATAAGAGTATCGACAAAATAATTGTTGATTTCGATTTCATAGTCATTTTCCTGAGAATTGTCCAGCTTGATTTCCGCGTTGTAAGCCTCGTCGTATTCTTCGTAGCTGATTTTACCGAGCTCAAGCATTTTATCAAGGACAGTGCGTCTGCGTTCTACATTTTTCTCCGGACCGTCAACCGGGTTGAATTTTGTGGGATTTTTGGTAATCGCGGCAAGTGAGGCGCACTCGACAAGCGTAAGCTCGCTCACGTCCTTATTGAAATAATAATTCGCCGCGACCTGTACGCCGTTTATACCGTTTCCGAGAGCTATCGTATTGAGATACGCCTCAAGGATTTCGGTTTTATTAAGCTGCTTTTCAATAAGCAAGGCTCTTACAATTTCACGGATTTTTCTGACTGAGCTTTTATCGTCGTCTCCTGTGACATTTTTAATAAGCTGCTGAGTAAGCGTTGAGCCGCCGAATTCGGTATCGTCAAACTTCAGGAGCTTATTTCCCACCGCCGCAAGCGTTCTTTTCCAGTCTACTCCGCTGTGTTCAAAAAAGCGCTCGTCCTCAATAGAAATAAACGCGTTCTGCAGATTTTCAGGAATTTTATCGATACTGACCCAGAGACGGTTCTCCGCCCCGTGAAGCCTCTGATATTCCACCCATTCGCCCTTACTGTTCTGCACATAAATAACGGACGTGAGGTTAATTTCCATATTCCGTATATTATCAACAATTTGATTTGCCCCGAAAAAATCAATTTTACGCTCGGATTTAATATACGTCGGTATGACAAATATAAGAAAAACTGTTGCCACAATGAGCAGGCCTGACAAAAATACAGTCAGTTTTTTAAAGACGTTTTCCATAAAACCAGTCCTTTCTTTCAGGATATTTGACACCGCATATATAATTGATTATAACACCGGCACCATTATTTAGCAAATATTTTTTAAAGCATTCATATTTTATTTAAAAAATGCAATTATAATTTTTAGAGCAAAGCGAGGGAAATAAATGTTAAAACTTCTTAATATCAGGAAAAACTATTACGCCGGAAGCACTACGGTTGAGGCGCTTAACGGTGTAAGCATTGAATTCAGGAAAAATGAATTCGTTTCTGTTCTCGGTCAGTCCGGATGCGGCAAAACCACACTTTTGAATATTATCGGCGGACTTGACAAATACACCGAAGGCGACCTTATAATCAACGGAAAATCCACAAAACTTTTTAAAGACAGGGATTGGGACAATTACAGGAATCACTCGATAGGCTTTATTTTTCAAAGCTACAACCTGATACCGCACCAGAGTGTGCTGTCAAATGTTGAGCTCGCGCTTACGCTTTCAGGCGTCTCAAAAGCGGAAAGGCGCCGACGCGCGTCCGAAGCGCTTGATAAGGTGGGACTGAGCGATCAGAAAAACAAGCGCCCGAATGAGATGTCTGGCGGACAAATGCAGAGGGTCGCGATAGCCCGCGCGCTTGTCAACAATCCTGAAATTCTGCTTGCGGACGAACCGACCGGAGCTCTTGACAGCGAAACATCCGTACAGATAATGGATCTCCTCAAGGAAATCGCCAAAGACAGGCTTGTCATAATGGTTACGCACAATCCGGAGCTTGCCGAAAAATATTCAACCAGAATTGTAAGGCTGCTAGACGGTAAAATTATAGACGACACAATGCCTTATTCTTCGGAAAACGATGAGTGCGAGGAAAAGAAGTCGGAAAAAAGACCATCTATGTCATTCCTTACCGCCCTTTCCCTTTCGCTTAACAACCTGATGACCAAAAAAGCCCGTACCTTTCTTACTTCTTTTGCCGGTTCAATAGGCATAATAGGTATAGCGCTTATTTTGTCCCTGTCAAGCGGAGTAAACGCGTACATTAAAAATGTTGAGGAAAACACTCTTGCGAGCTATCCGATTTCGATTGAGAAAACAGGCATGGACATCAGCAGCCTTGTTTCCGACCTTATGGACGAACACGAGGTTGTGGAAGAAACCGAGCCTGACAGGATATACAGCAATAATATTATGACCGAAATGATGTCAACCATGGTAAACGGTCTCTCCTCCAACAATCTCGCGCTGCTCAAAAAGCATATAGAGGAAACTGATGCCTTTGACGAAAACTCAAGCGAGATAGAATATAAATATTCAACCGTTATGAATATTTATGACGAAAAAGGCGACAAAGTAAATCCAAACACCGTTTTTTCCACGTTATTCGGCGAGGATTCGGCATCGTCTTCCTATCAAACGGCTTCAGCGTTTTCAAATACGGAAGTCTGGAACAGGCTTTTTGACAATAAAGAGTTTCTTGAGAAGCAGTATGAAGTTGTAGCCGGCCGCTTTCCTGAAAGCTATGACGAAATCGTACTTGTAGTAGATAAAAACAACCGCATAAGCGATTATACGCTTTATTCCTTAGGTCTCAAGGACTCAAAAGAGCTTGAGGAAATGATGCAAAAAGCCATGAACGGCGAAAAAATCGAGCCGACGGAGCAGGTATCGTATTCTTATGATGATATACTTAATCTCAAATTCCGCCTTCTTTGCAACACAGACTACTTTGAGAAAAAGGCTGACGGATTATGGGTCGACAAGACAGACGACGAACTGTATGTACAGTCAAAGCTCTCTGACGCCTTACAGATAAGCGTCGTGGGAATACTCCGTCCGTCGGAAGACTCCTTGAGCACAGGTACAAGCGGATTTGTCGGATATACGAGCGAGCTGATGGAGCATCTCATAAACCAGGTTAACGACAGTGAGATTGTCAAAACACAAAAAGAAAATCCCGACGTAAATGTTTTTACCGGACTTCCCTTTACGACCGATGAAACAGAAATGTCATTTGAGCAGATTACCGAATATATTTCATCCCTCCCGCAGGAGGAACAGGCTGAATATTCTGCGTATATCCAGCAGATGCAGTCCTCGGGAATGACCGAAGAAGAAATAACCGAGCGATTTAATTCTGCAATTAAAGGACAGAGTGACTCAGCGACTTATTCGGATAACCTCAGCCTTATGGGTGTTTCCGACCTGAATGAACCTTCGGTCATAAATATTTATCCTAACAGTTTTGAAGCAAAAGAAAATATTTCCGCACTTATCGACGAATACAACGCCTCCGCTGACGAAAGCGATAAAATAACCTATACCGACTATATCGGTCTGATGCTTTCCTCAGTAACTATGATCATCAATGCCATAAGCTATATTCTTATCGCGTTTGTAAGCATATCGCTCATTGTATCGTCTATAATGATAGGAATTATCACATATATTTCCGTGCTTGAACGCACGAAAGAAATCGGTATTCTCAGAGCGATGGGCGCTTCAAAGCGTGATGTCTCCCGTGTTTTCAACGCCGAAACGCTTATTGTCGGATTTGTCGCCGGAGCGATAGGTATTCTTGTCACCCTGCTGCTGCTCATACCGATTAACGCGATAATCGAGCTTATTACGGATATTTCCGGACTGGCGGCTCTGCCGGTGGTCGGCGGCATTATTCTTGTTGTTATCAGTATGCTTCTGACACTTGTAGCGGGGATATTCCCGTCAAGAGTAGCCGCGAAGCGTGATCCGGTAACAGCGCTCAGAACCGAATAATTTTTCAGTTTATTATTTCACCGTTTTTGCATAATTCTTTAATATATTTATTCCAGTTGTAGCAATCGGGCACCGTCAAATTGGTCTCGGTCTTTTCCACAGTATAAGAAAAGATCCCGTCATCAATACCGGTGTCCGATATTTTTTTCATAATCGCGGTTATTATCTCTCTCCTCAGTTCTTCGGTTTCCACTGTTCTGGACAAAAGCTCGGATATCTGCACTCCCGTGTATCTTTCAGTTTTGCCTTCGTCATCTCCTAATTCAATGCCTCCGGCGTAATCCACAAGCGCCGCAACAAAGGAATAATCGGTTTCAACGCAAAAATCGATGCTGTACCCGTATATTTTGTCGGAAAAATCATCATACGGCGGTATGATGATTTTGAGCTTTTTGCCTTCAAAGTCAAAATACGCGAAAGTCTTATCGCCGCATATGTCGAACATTATTCCCTTTCCCGACGGTTCGGGGAACGTATACGGCACATCTGAAACGCTGTTTTCGGCAGGACTTATTTCTTTACTTAAATACAGATATCCCGCCGAAACAAACACCATGAAACACGCCGCGTAAAACAACAGAAACTTAATAACGCTTTTTGCTTTTTTCATCTGATCACCCTGATTTTATTATGGACAGTC
The DNA here is from genome assembly GCA_944376655.1 of uncultured Clostridia bacterium. Classification (GTDB taxonomy): domain Bacteria; phylum Bacillota; class Clostridia; order Oscillospirales; family Acutalibacteraceae; genus UBA737. Next base: position 60,345 of record CALWDJ010000001.1, on the reverse strand, counting down.
AGCACAAAAAACATTCAAAAACAAAAAGCTCCGCCCATAAAGGCGAAGCAATAAAAAAAGTTGCGATATATCAATTATTGCGTTTATCCTGCCTAATATACGTTTGTCACTATTAATCAGGTAATATTCAATAAGTCCGCTTAAAAGCCAGTTATGACCTGATAACTGCTGTTCGCTGAATTCCCCTTCGGGCAGAATTTCTCCGAGGTACCCTTTACTGTTAATATGCTCCTCAAGAGCGTCGATAATCCTCTCCAAAAACGCCGGCTCACGTTTTGTGGATTCATAGAGTCGGACAAGAGCCAGAATCGTTCTTCCTTCCCAATCAGCGTCCCAGCCGGCTTGGTCAGCGGTAAAAATATATTCGGGGCGGTAGCGGTAGCTCTCAAGCATATTATAATTCAGCAAAAGTCTGTATGCCAGCTCGCCCCGTATCTTAAATTCACATTCATTCATAATTTCATTCCTCAATCAGTAATCGTATAGGTCCCATAAGTCCCGAAGGCTCCTGCTGAACATCGGCCGAAAAAGGGTCATATATCGCTTTGGAAAGTGTGTTTGTGACATAAACCGATATATGATTGCTTCCGCTTTTCATATGCTTTTTTATATCAAAAATATACGGCGGAGAAATTAAAACTCCAACTTCATTATCATTTATTACAAGCCTTACCGTTTCATATGCCTTTCCCAAATCAAGATACATCTTCTTAGCCCCTAAAACGTTTTGAATATCTGTTTCATAGCAAAATGTTCCGCTGAAATACGGGAAAGTATCAGGAGACGACATATCAGGTAAAACCGAGCATATACCCCACTTTTTATAGCTGTTGCGGTTATATTCACACATTGACACATCAAAGACCGTATCAATCGGTATTGACCTTAATTTTTCCGGTGCCAATACCTCGGCTTTTATTTTAACGTTTCCGTTAATCAATACACATGCTTCGTACGGTGCCAGTTTAAGCTTTAAAACCGTATTTCCGTCAACATTCTGAGTTTCAGTCTCATAAAACCGATTGTCCATTGCGTCATAACGGTAAACGGAGTCCATACCTTCAAATAATACAGAAGTATCTATCGGCTGGACGGACGATTCATTGAACAAAAAATAAATATCCGCGGTTTCAGTTTCTGTGCGACGGCATCGGAGAGATTTTTGATTATTTGACAGCCGTATACTGCTGTAACCATCGTGAAGCAGCTCTGCCAGTTCCTCAAGCGGAACCGTCTCTGTGGCAGTGCTAAGCCTTTTAAGAACTGTTTTATCCCTATCGCCTAAAATTTCCTTTGGCAGAGAATTTATGAAAATTACCCTTGTATTAACGGCAGATGCCGCAATTCTTTCAGCAATCTCAAGGGGCAAAATTTCAGCAAAGGGTATTATCAATATCTCGTATTTGTTACCGTTAACGGTTAACGGCGTATTGCTTTCACATAAGGCAAGACAGTCGGCAGATATGATGTCAAAATCTATCTGACTCTGCGTGAATTCTTTGGCAGGCTTTTGTAAAAGCATAGAGTCTCCGCACCATTCCGACTCGGCGTGATACAAAACGGCAATTTTTATTTTCGGCTTTCCCGACAAGCTTAAATACGACATGCGATTCATATAAGCGACAAGTTTGCCGAAATAAGGAAACTGCGGATTATTTCCGTGTGCATAAAAATGAGGAGGACAGTCCTCGTCCGGAAATTCAGCCATTGAAAAGGCGTGGGGAACAAAGTAGTTGATTCCCCTAACCAACATATGATCTGCAAGCCATTTCATTAACTTAAGTCCCTCATGCCATCCGTAAGCGCCGAATATCTCACAGAGTGCGCGGTTTTGCTTTTTTGCGTCTGTTCTTGCCAGAGAAGAGCCCAATTTAGCCAAAGCGTAATGGAAAAATTCTCCGTCCCATTCGCAAAAATTTTTAATTTTATAATCAAGGTCCGGAATAAGCTGATTAAGCACAACATCTACCCCCGCCATATCCTGACCTGCCAAGGCACGAAAATAATGACCTGCTCCGATTGCAAGTCTCGAATGGGTATTGTTATCTTCAACTATATGACCTATATACTCAACATTATGCTTTTTGCACCAATCCCCGATTTTGCGCGAAAAGTTCTTTTCATAAAGCTTTGTTAAAGAGTTCATATAGTCATATCTTACTCTTGAAGCTCTTTGTTTTAAATCCAGCCATAAAAACGGAAGATTTAAACGCCAGTCTTTACCTTCTTCCCTTTCCATTTCCGCGGGCATATCAATTCCCCACGGCAAACGAACACAAGGGTCTGCGCCCAGCTTACCGTTAAAGCCGGTAAGATTGTAAAATCCGGGCTCGTCCGAGAAAAAACCTGCAAAGCTCTTGCCGAAACGCTCTTTATACTTCCCGTAATGCTTTTCATATACTTCTTTTATTAAAAGCTCGGTTGATTCCGCCGTTATTGGGTTAATCTGCGTATCAAGACGGTCGTTCAGATCTCCGATTCTTTCTTCAACAATACATATTTTCCATGTACCCTTAGGTACATTCCAGTAAATTCTGTCCTTGCATATATATGAGGAAATATCTGTTATTTTATCGGTTAAAACCGCCTCTCCGTCTTTAATTTCGGTGGAAATTGCAACTGCGGAAACAATTTTAAGCTGCTCTTCCGACGGATACGGTTCTAAAACAAAGCAAGCCCTCTCTTTAGGACCTGTGGCGTCAAACTGCTTGAGGCAGAGAAAGCTTTTCTTTAAATGCAAAGGCAATTCCGCCCCTTTGCCGTTAGCGCTGCCTGTAGGATATTCTTTATCGTCCAATATCCAGACGCGCATATTAAGCTTATCTGCTTCATCAAATATAATGTCAGTATCGTGCCACCAATCGGGACCGCAAAAATCGGGATGAGGCCTGCTTTCAAGGCAGACCTGTTTTATACCGCATTCTCTTATTTTTCTCATATATTCACGAATTGTCTTTTCATCTTCGTGACGTTGCCAAAAGAAGGGAATTATATAATCCCCAATCCTATCATTCAAAAGATTTTCAAATATATTTTCCAATTAAAACACTCCATCATCCGACAATTCCGCTTCGTTCTATACTGTCAACAAAGAAATTCTGTGCCACTAAAAACACAATAAGCAGAGGAGCCGTAATCATCATTACTCCCGTATTTCTGACTAAAGCCGAATAAAGATCCATTGTAATATCGTACTGCGATGTGCCTAACAATTCATATAACAAGCCGCTTTATCGCGGTTAAAATATTTTATTTTAAAGACTCAATAATCGGAGCTATCGCTTTTGCGTATTCCTTTCCTATGAATTTCGCGCCGGTTTCGGTGGGATGAACGCCGTCAGCCGCGTAGTCCGTAGGGTTGTTCCCTATAAACTCTGCGTTGAGCAGACCGTCGGTCGGAAGATATACATCTGCAAATTCCCTTGCGAGACTGCGTATTATGAGAATCTTGGGCATAAGATCCTCCCAGAAGAATTTTTTATCCTCAACAGGAATAAGGAAAGGCTCCATCATAAGTATTTTAGCGTTTGTTTTTTCCTTTATCGCGGTTAAAACAGTGCGGTAATTGCTTTCAAAAAGCTCATTGTCTATCCATGAGCGGTCGTCTGCGTGGTGCCATACATCGTTTATGCCGATAAGTATTGAAACTATATCGGGCTGAACGTCAACAAAATCGTTCTGAAGCCTTGCTACAAGATCCTTGGTCTGATTACCGCTGATTCCGAGATTTACAAACTCAAAATCCGTATCGGGGAACGCCGCTCTGATATTTTCGGCAGCGTATTTCGGATAGCCAAAGCCTAAATTATGTATATCCTCATAATTTCTTCCTGCGTCTGTAATGCTGTCTCCCTGAAAAAGAATTTTCATAATAATCACCATTCCTCATTTTATTTTAAATATTTAGAACAAACATTATGAACCGTGTTTTTTATAAGTTTTATTTTTTTATCGTCCGGCGTAAAACCGTCAGGTATTTCAAAGCCGTTTACAATATCAGACTTATCCGGAAAAAAAGAAACCTTCCTTATATCTTTGCCTGTAAAAATTTCAAACCATACCGCCGCGAGGGTATATCTGCCGTAGAACAGGCTCATATGATATCCATCACGGCAAAGACGCTCACCGCCCGACAGAACATCGAACTCTTTCTTCCCGCGCAATTCGTTTATAACCTCTCCGCAGGGTATTATAGGAATATTTCCGTTTTCCGAGCAGAATTTTTCAGAGGCGCTTTTTATCGCCGAATACATACCGGAACTTGAAAAGCCGTATTTCCCGAAAGCAGGGTGATCGCTTCCTTCCTCATAAGACCATGTCTCGTGAAAATATATTTCAGAGTGCGGCGCCGTATTCCTTATATAATCAACAACGTATTTTCCGTTTTCACCGTATGATGACAAAACACCCGAATCGCAGCTTGCCTGCTGCACGGTAATTATATCCCAGCTGTCCGCCTTAAGCATTTCATTGACAGAAACTGTTTTATCGGTATATATGCCGTTATACTCAAGACGGTATTTTTTTTCGTTGCTCTTTATATTGCAGGCGTGCATATGGAGACTGCAGCCGCCTATATACAAATTGCTGATATCAATCGGACAGTTCCCTGCTTCTGATATTTTATGCAGGTACGCTGTTGCGTCTTCTGAAAAGCTGTTTCCTATCGAAAGAATTTTCACAAAAAAATCACCTTTTGCCGCATTCAAGACTTTTCAAATAATCAATGCAAATCTTTGCTTCGGTTATTCCGTCCGGAGCGCAGGTTTCGCTCTCCACCACCATCGGAATATTATTTTTTACGGCATAATCGTAAACAGCCGCAACAGGAGCGCTGCCCATTCCGAGCGGGTAACCGTGGCCGTCCGGAGTACCGTCCTTTATATGTATGAAGGTAACCCTGTCCTTTGCCCTGTCAAGAAGTAAAAGAGGCTCCTTCATTCCTACAAACGCCCAATATGTATCAATCTCAAATGTTATTCCGGTTCTGTAATAAAGCTGCTCAAACGGTACGGAGCCGTCTTTGTTCGGAATAAATTCTGCGGCATGATTATGATATGAAAGCTCTATCCCATTGGCTTTCAGTTTTTCGTAAAGAACATTGATGTTATCTATAAAATAATCCAGCTTGCTCTGATCGGAAATATCGTATCCCGGAATAATATAGTGCCTGTTTCCTATGGCTTTATGATAAGCTACTGTTTCCTCATAATTGTTTACAAGATCGTCAAAAGACGAATGTGTTCCGGAAATTTCAAGACCGGAATTTTCAAGCATTGAATTTATTTCATTTGCAGTATGACCGAAAAAGCCTGCGAATTCAACACATTTATATCCTAATTCCGCTGTTTTCTTAATTGCAGACGCGAGATCGTTTTGTGTTATATCCCTTATGCTGTATAGCTGAAGACCGTATTTCATTTTCAGTACCTCGGTTAATATTCAATTATTTCGATTGAATTTATTATCACATCTTCGCACGGAACATCGTTGACGGTTTTCACACACGCGATAGCGTCGACCGTATCCATTCCTTCAAACACCTGTCCGAAAACAGTATGGCGAAAATCAAGCCACGGCGTACCACCCATTTCACCGTACGCGTTTACAATATCTTGTGGAAATCCGCGGTCAGAAAGCTCTTTCATCTGCTCAAGCATATTTGCCGGAACCTCTTTGGCCTGAACAATAAAAAACTGGCTGCCGTTTGTATTGGGGCCGGAGTTAGCCATCGAAAGCGCTCCGCGCAGGTTGTGAAGCTGCTCGTCAAACTCATCGCCAAAGCTGCCGCCCCATATCGACTCACCGCCCGTACCGTTGCCGCGCGGGTCTCCCCCCTGTATCATAAAATCATTTATTACCCGGTGAAATTTAAGACCGTCATAATAACCGTTTTTTGAATGAATAACAAAGTTTTCTACCGTTTTCGGCGCGCGTTCGGGAAAAAGCAGGATCTTTATATCACCCATGCTTGTATGCATAACTGCAACCGTATCGCCGGAACCCGGAATTTTCAGCTGAACTGCTGACATAGTATCTCTCCTTAACACTGTATTTAAAAGGGTTTCCCCCATTTTTAATACTTGTATTTTACTACAATATATAGTATAATACAAGTAATTTTTAGAAATACTTAAATATTTTTAATTAAAGGAGAAATAACCATGAAATGCCCCTTCTGCGGCTTTGAAGAAAGCAAAGTCATAGACTCGAGACCGACCGACGAGGGTCAGCGTATCCGCCGCCGCCGCGAGTGTCTTCAGTGCGCGAAAAGATTTACCACCTATGAAATTATTGAAAGTCTTCCGATAATAGTAATTAAAAAGGATAAGTCACGCGAAGCCTTCAACCGTGACAAGCTGATGACCGGCCTGCTGCGCGCCTGTGAAAAGCGTCCGGTTTCTATTGACACGCTTGATAAAATGATTGACGAGATAGAAAGCGTACTTCAGAATTCGCTTGACCGTGAGGTCAGCAGCGAAAAAATCGGTCAGCTTGTTATGGAAAAGCTGAAAAAGATTGATGAGGTGGCTTATGTCCGTTTTGCTTCCGTCTACCGCCAGTTCAAGGATATAAATACCTTTATGCACGAGCTGAACAAGCTGCTCGAAAACGATTGATTTTTTTGAGGAGAGACTGATGAACAACAATGATAAAATGGCGGAGCTGCTGCTCCCTTCCATAAATAAAACTCCGGATTATTACGAAAGTCTTTATCCGGAAAGAAATTTAAAGGAAGGCGCGCGGGTCACGAGAATCGCCCCGAGTCCGACAGGATATCTTCATCTGGGTACTCTTTTTGCCGCTCTTGTCAACCGTATAACAGCTACATCTTCAGGAGGTATTTTTTATACCAGAATTGAGGATACAGACAAAAAGCGAGAGATTGAAGGCGGAATCGCGGATATAATTGACGGGCTCGGAAGATTCGGCATAGCAATTGACGAAGGCTTTACAGGCGCAGACGAGCAGAGCGGGAATTACGGTCCCTACAAGCAGAGCCAGCGTGCGGAAATTTATCAGACCTACGTTAAAGAGCTTATCCGTCAGGGACTTGCCTATCCGTGCTTCTGCACAGCCGAAGAGCTTGACGAGGTAAGAAAAATACAGGAAGACCGAAAAATCCGAACCGGCTATCACGGAGAATGGGCAAAGCACAGAAATATAACCTTTGATGAGGCGAAAGAGCTTATTGACAGCGGAAAGCCTTATGTTATACGTCTTAAATCACCCGGCAGCGAGGAAAACACGGTTGTTTTTGACGATTGTATAAAGGGCAAAATAGAGATGCCCGAGAACGACGAGGATTTTGTTATTCTTAAGTCTGACGGTATACCGACATACCACTTTGCCCACGCCGTAGACGATCATCTTATGAGAACAACCCATGTTCTCCGAGGTGATGAGTGGATATCCTCTGTTCCGAAGCATATACAGCTTTTTAAGCTGCTCGGCTTTAGGCCGCCTGAGTACGGACACATTGCTCCCATTATGAAGCTCGACGGCGGCGCCAAGCGTAAAATTTCAAAGCGTAAAGATCCTGAAGCAGCGGTTCATTTTTTTGCGGAAGAGGGATATGACAGCGAAAGTGTCATAGAATACCTTATGACCGTTGCCGCTTCCGACTTTGAGGACTGGCGCAAGGCAAACCCGGATAAATCATACAAAGACTTTAAATTCAATTTGAAAAAAATGAGTGTTTCAGGTGCTTTGTTCGATTCGGACAAGCTGAACAATGTCGCCAAAACTGTTGTATCAGGCTTTGACAGCGCGTGCGTTTACGATAAACTGACTAATTGGGCGAAAGAATTTGATCCGGAATTCTGCGCTGTTCTGACAGAAAATCCCGAATATACAAGGGCGGTTCTTTCAATCGACCGCGATGTGCCTAAGCCACGCAAGGATATCGCGAAATGGAACGAGGCTAAAGATTATTTCTCATATTTCTTTGACAGTCTGTATAAAAAGGATTTTTCACTTCCCGAAAACATCTCCCCTGCCGACGCAAAGCTCTTTCTTCAGAAATACAAGGAAGTATATGATCCTTCTGACGACAGACAGCTATGGTTTGATAAAATCAAAGCCATTGCACCGGAAATAGGTTTTGCTTCCGAGACAAAGGAATACAAGGCAGAGCCTGACAAATTCAAAGGGCACGCGGGAGATTTAAGCACTGTACTCAGAATTGCGGTTACCGGAAGAAGGAATACGCCGGATCTTTGCAGCATTATGCGGGTACTGGGCAAAGAGCGCTGCATATCCCGTATAGACGAAGCGTTAAATTCACTTTAAGGAGCAATATATATAATGTCTGAAAATATTAAACCGGAGGAAAATGCAGTTTCCTCCAACTTTATACAGGATTTTATTGACGAGGATTTAAAAGAGGGAGTTTATACCCATGTTCAGACCCGCTTCCCGCCAGAACCGAACGGATATCTTCACATAGGCCACGCCAAAGCAATTACAATAGATTTTGCCACAGCCGAGAAATACGGCGGTGTATGCAATCTGCGTTTTGACGATACAAATCCAGTAAAGGAAGACGTGGAATATATTGACGCCATAAAGGAAGACATAAAGTGGCTCGGATTTCACTGGGACAATGTATATTTCGCATCTGATTATTTTGATTTTCTGTACGAATGCGCGCTGAAGCTGATTGATAAGGGCCTTGCCTATGTTGATGAAAGCTCTGCCGACGAAATACGCGAAATGCGCGGAACACTTACGGAACCCGGTAAAGAAAGTCCTTACCGCAACAGACCTGTATCGGAAACTAAAGAGCTTTTCCGCAGAATGACCGACGGCGAATTTGAAAACGGCGCTATGGTGCTGAGGGCTAAAATCGATATGACGTCGTCAAATCTCAATATGCGTGATCCGATTATTTACCGTATTATGAAAGCCACTCATCACCGAACCGGCGACAAGTGGTGCGTATATCCCATGTATGATTTCGCTCACCCGCTCAGCGACGCAAAAGAGGGTGTAACTCATTCCCTTTGCTCTCTTGAGTTTGAGAATCACCGTCCGCTTTACAACTGGTTCCTTGAGGTGCTAGAAATACCGGAGCCTCCGAGGCAGATAGAATTTGCACGTATGAATGTCAATTACACTCTTACCAGTAAGCGCAAATGCCTGAAGCTCGTCAATGACGGACTTGTTTCCGGATGGGACGACCCCCGTATGGCTACTATCTGCGGAATGAGAAGACGCGGATACCCCGCCCCGGCTATCCGTGAGTTTGTTGATAAAATTGGTGTTTCAAAAGCGTACAGTGTTATTGACTACGCTTTGCTTGAATCCTGCGTACGCGATTATCTTAACGAAAACGCCGAACGCGCTATGGCGGTTTTAAGACCGCTCAAGGTCGTGATAGACAATTATCCCGAAGGTAAAACCGAGGAAATAGGAATTGATATAAATCCAGCGAAGCCGGAGCTCGGCAAACGAAGCGTTATTTTTTCCCGGGAAATATACATCGAGCAGGACGATTTTATGCTTGACCCTCCGGGAAAATATTTCAGGCTCTGCCCTGCCAAAGAGGTAAGGCTCAAGGGCGCGTACTTTATAAAATACGCTTCGCACGAATGTGACGAGAACGGCAATCTTTCGGTCGTCCACTGCACATACGACCCTGACAGCTTCGGCGGTGAAACTCCGGACGGCAGAAAGGTCAAGGGAACACTCCACTGGGTCAGCGCGCAGAATTGTATTGACGCTGAGCTTCGCCTTTATGACCGTCTTTTCAATGTTCCTAATCCGAGTGACGAGGAAGGCGTTTCCTCTTTCGCGGATAACCTCAATCCCGATTCACTTACTGTTCTTACAGGCTGCAAGCTGGATAAGTCGCTTTCGGATTTGAAGCCGGGTCAGACCTTCCAGTTTATGCGGCAGGGATATTTCTGCGTTGACCCCGACAGCACTGCCGATATGCCGGTCTTCAACCGCACGGTAGCCCTTAAGGACTCATTCGCGAAAAAGGCATAAATTATGACGGTTAATGATATTTTTGATTATCTCAATTCACTTTATCCGGTAAATACCGCCTGCGATTTTGACAATCCGGGGATACTTGTCGGTGATAAGTCGGCAGAGGTTCAAAGGGCGGTTATTTCTCTTGACTGTACCGACAGCGCCATAGAAAAAGCTGTGGAAAACAGATGTCAGCTGATTATTACACATCATCCCGTTATTTTTGAGCCTCTTAAAAATGTGCTTTCCGATTCCCCCGTTTACCGGCTTATTAAAAACGGTATATCGGTAATATCGATGCACACAAACCTTGATATAGGAAAAGGCGGCGTAAACGATACGCTGTGCGAGGTACTCGGGCTTAAGAATACCGAAAAATATTCAGCGGACGACGGTTTCCCGCTTAATACAGGCCTTTTACCGGTTCAAATGACGCCCGAACAGCTCGCCGGATATATTAAGGAAAAGCTCGGAGGACATATAAAATACTCCTCAGGCAATAAGAATATAAGCCGTGTACTTGTTTGTTCCGGAAGCAGCGGGTCGTACTTTACAGAGCTTATACGCTCCGGTTGTGACGCGCTTATTACAGCTGACGTTAAGCACAATGTTTTTATTGATGCCGCAAGACTCGGCAAGTCTGTTTTTGACGCGGGACATTTTGAGACGGAAGACATTGTAATAAACAGGCTTAATGATATGCTGTGCGAACATTTTAAAAATATTGAATTTTTTACCGACCACACAAGCGGAATTAAATATGAGTAAAAAAAAGCGGAGCTGTACCAAAACACAGCTCCGCTTTTTTTATGGAAAATTAAATGTTCTGTTTTTTTATACCGAATATCATTCTTAAAATTCCGCTTAACAGCTTCGGACTTTTTATAAGTACAACTTTCATATATTTTCCTCCCGAATAAATAATCAGCATCTCCAAGACGAAAAACCGAGTATGATAACCCATACCGCGAGAATCGCGACAAGACATTTTGGAGGAAGAAAGCAGCTTATCAAAAGACCGCAGGCAAAAGTAAGACCTATCGCACCCTTATTGCAGTTAAAACGTTTTCGCATTATTTTTCCTCCTTATCCTGTCTACATTACAGTATATTGAGGAAAAATAAAAAAGTTACAATTATTTTCTTTTTTTGCCGTTCCAGGGCTTTAAATCTTTTAATTCATTAAATAAAGCAGCATATGACTCATAGCGGGTAGGCTCAAGCAGTCCGCTGTTCAGCGCATCAATTACCGCGCAGCCCTTTTCGCAAATGTGTGTGCAGTCCGAAAATTTACATAAACCGGCATATTTTTTTAAATCACGGAAACAGCCTATTAGATTTTCTTTAAACTCATAGTCGCCGCCATAGGTCTCAAGATCGGAAAAACCGGGCGTATCAGCCACAAAGCCGCCTGACGGCAGCGCGTAAAGCTCGGTATGTCGCGTGGTATGTTTTCCTCTTCCGAGCTTACTGCTCACCTCGCCCGTTTCGAGTTTCTCCTCGCCGAAAAGCAGGTTTAGAATACTTGATTTACCGACACCCGAATTACCGCAGAACGCGCTGACTTTTCCGGCAAGAGACAGACGCAGCTGTTCTGTCCCCTCGCCTGTCAGCGCCGAAACGGTATAAACCTCAAATCCGGCGTTTTTGTATATTTCTTCAAAACGGCTGAAATCACCCATATCGCATTTGTTGAACACTATCACCGGTTCGATGCCGCGGTACTCCGCGAATGCGGCGGTTTTATCGATCAGAAATTCGTTCGGAGCGGGATTTTCAAGCGCCGAAACGATGTATAGCCGGTCAATATTCGCTACGGGAGGGCGAAAAAGTCCGTTTTTGCGCGGCAGAACGGTATTGATTATCCCTTCCGTCTCATCGACCGGCTCAAATACAACACGGTCTCCGACCAAAGGGGAAACTCCGCTGTTGCGGAAGTTTCCCCTTGCCTTGCACTCATAAGTCTTTTCGCCGTCAGATACATAATAGAAACCTGAAAGCGCTTTGATAATAATTCCTTCCATTATTGATTAGAGGAATCAGAGCTGTCGCCTGAGCTGTCACCTGAGCTGTCACCGGACGAATCATCTGAAGAGGAATCTGAGCTGTCTCCCTCTATCTGCTGATAATCGAAATACTCCCGGTCAACCCGAGGTCTTCCGGTCATGAAATTAACCGTAATTCTTGAAACCTTGTAAAAATCTTTCTGGTCACTTGAGATTGCGAACACATATGTCACAGACTCTTCTTTTGAAACGACATTTTCAAAAACAAACTCTCTTGTTCCCGACGATACACTCGTCTTTTTGCTTTCGACGATCATATAACTTCCTTCTTTTAAAGGATCGTCATCCCACAGCGAGAAGTAGAATGCTCCGCTCGGAAATTTATCCGGAAGCTCAATCGATATATCAAGCGATACACCGTTGCTCACATAAATTTTCACCGTTGAGCCCTCAGGTATCTGTGAAGAACCGGTATCAGGCTCCTGCTTTACAACATATCCTACCGGATAATACTTATCCTCAATGGTAAGAGTAATTTCTTCTACCTCAGGTACAAGATTCTTCTCTTTTAACTCTTTTTCGGCAACATCCTGTTTCTTACCGACAAGCGACGGAACATCTACATTCTTTATAGTTTCTCCGCTGCTTACATATACCGTGATCTCAGCATTTTCCGCGACAACTTCGGTACGCTGAGGATCGGTGCGTATAACAAGACCCTTCTGCACGTCCTCGCTCGGAAGCTCGGTTGTAGTCACCTTGAATCCGGCAGCCTTAAGCTCCGAAACAGCCGCCGACTCGGTTTTTCCGTATACGTCGGGAACCTTTTTGGTTGACTGACCTTTACTTACATAAAGTGTTATCGTTGCGCCCTTTTTAAGTGTCTGACCCTCGGCTTTTGACTGTTCGTAAACATATCCGTAAGCATAATCGGCGTTTGAATGCCATTCTTCCTCAAAATTGAAATTGCTTGTATACTCTTCGTTAGCCTTTATTTCTTCAAGAGTTTTTCCGACAAAATTGGGGCACTCAAGCTCACTGCCGGTTCCGGAGAGCAGCTTCGGAACAAAAATAGCGGCAAGCACAATTATCGCTATAACAAGCGTTACGGCAATACCCGCGAGAATGGGTATCATATTATTCTTTTCCTTAACTTCCTTCTGATTATCTGCTTCCGGAACATCAACGCTGTCATAGTCAAAGGAATTCGGAACAAATTTTGTCGGTGAATCGTCAACAAAATAAGAATAATCAAATGTAATGGACGGGTCTTTTCTGAACTGTCCCAAATCGCAGAGCATCTCGGCCGCCGACTGATAGCGTCTCTCCGGAGTTTTCTGCATTGCGTGCATCGTAATCTGTTCAAGTCCGAGCGGAATGGAACCGTTAATTTCAGTAGGAAGCTGAGGGTCGCGCTGAAGCTGCATAATAGCAACCGAAACGGGACTTTCCGCCTGGAAGGGAAGCTGACCTGTCAGCATTTCATAAAGCATTACACCGACAGAATAAATATCCGTTTTCTCATCGGTACGCTCCCCTCTTGCCTGCTCGGGACTGATGTAATGTACCGATCCGATAGCCTTATCCGTAATAGTACGCTGCTCACTTCTTGCAAAACGGGCGATTCCGAAATCCGTAACCTTGATGGTACCGTCAGGCAGAACCATAATATTCTGCGGTTTAACATCGCGGTGCACTATACCTTTATCGTGAGCGTGCTGAAGGCCTTTCAGTATCTGAATGGTAAAATGCACGGCATCTTTCCAGCGCAGACTTCCCTCGCGTTCAATATACTCTTTAAGGGTTATACCGTCGATATATTCCATAACGATATATTGTATAAGGTCGCCGAAGCTAACGTCATAAACCTTGACAATATTCGGGTGAGAAAGCATTGCTATCGCCTTTGACTCGTTTTTAAAGCGGCGAACAAACTCCTCATTAGAAATAAACTCTTCCTTGAGTATTTTGACAGCAACAATACGGTTTTCCTGATTATCATAGGCTTTATAGACCACAGCCATTCCGCCGACGCCTATTATTTCCTTGATTTCATATCTGCCGTCAAGACGTTTTCCAACAAATTTATCCATACAACTTTTCCTTTCTGCTTACTTGGTAAGGGTAACTACTGTTATATTATCGCCGCCGCCGTTATTATTGGCCATTTCCACCAAACGGTCCGGTACGTCAGCAATGTCATTTTCCGTAAAAACACTTAATATATCAGTATCATCAAGATAATTATTAAGTCCGTCAGTACATAATAGCAATGTGTCCCCGTCTGAAATATTGATAACGGAACTGTCAACCGCTACCTTTTCTTCCGCTCCGAGGGCCCGAGTTATAATGTTTTTTCTCGGATGCACTTTGGCGTCCTCCGGCGTTATCTTTCCGCTTTCAATAAGAGACTGAACAACCGAATGGTCACGTGTAAGCTGTTTAATAGTCTCGTTGATAATATAAACCCGGCTGTCACCGACGTGTGCGATTACCGCTTTATCGTTTTTTACAAGCGCTACAACAACGGTTGTTCCCATTCCTGACAGCGCCGCGTCGCCCACCGACATATCGTACAGCTCTATGTTGGCGCTTGAAATAGCGTTACGGATTATTTTTTCAAGGTCATCTGAATCCATACGTTTACGATAGGATTTTATAATGTACTCGGATATGCGTCTCACTGCTATTTCGCTGGCAATATTTCCGGCATTAGCCCCGCCCATACCGTCGCATACAACCGCGAACACCGCACTGTCAGCAATACGTCCTGCAAAAAACGCGTCCTGATTGTCGGTTCTCACGCGGCCGGTATCGGTTTTACTGAATATTTTCACTGTCTCCCCCCTCTTTTATGCGCTTTCTGAGCTGTCCGCAGGAAGCATCGATATCTGCTCCGAGAGTTCTGCGGACCGTGGCGTTTACGCCTCTTTTTATAAGCTGTTCCTTAAAATAAAGGATTTTATTTCTGTCCGGTTTTTTAAAGCTGTTTTCTTTCACCGGATTTGCAGGTATAAGATTTACATGGCACATAATGCCCTTAAGTATTTTTGACAGCTGTTCGGCACAGATATCACTGTCGTTAACGCCGTCAATAAGCGCGTACTCAAAAGAAATACGTCTGGTGGTGACTTTCTGGTATTCCCTGCACGCGGCAAGAAGCTCCGCAATGTGCCATTTTCTGTTTACCGGCATCATTTTTGAACGTATTTCGTCAAACGGCGCGTGAAGCGATACCGATAAAGTTATGGGAAAATTGTATTCGGCGAGCTTTTTTATTCCGCTGACCACGCCTGATGTCGAAAGCGAAATATGGCGAAGCCCTATATTTATTCCGCCGCTGTCCGACACAAGTTTTAAAAATCTTACCGTGTTGTCGAAGTTATCGAGCGGCTCTCCCATTCCCATCATTACAATATTTGAGACCCTTATTCCGTTGTCCCTTTCGGCGGCTGTTATCTGAGCGCACATTTCCGAAGCTGTCAAATCTCTTGTTCTGCCGTTTATGCCGGACGCGCAGAACGCACAGCCCATTCTGCAGCCGACCTGCGTTGAAATACATACGGTATAGCCGTGTTCGTACTTCATAAGCACCGATTCAATATATTCACCGTCATAAAGCTCATATACGTATTTTACCGTTTCATCGAGCTTTGAGGCGTAACGCCTGCAAATTTTCACACCGGCAACATATGCTGTTTTGTCAAGCTCCAACCTGAACGAAGCAGGAATATTCGTCATTTCGTCAAACGAAGAAACGCCCGACTGAAGCCATTTATACAGCTGCACGGCACGGAATTTCGGCTGACCGAAATTGCTGACATATTCTTCAAGCTCAGAAAGATACATCGACCTGATATCGGTTTTATCCAAAAGCGGCGTTTCCTCCCCGTAAATTCAGTCCTTAACAAGCAGCGCGCAGTAGAAACCGTCGGTTCCGTCTGTATGCGGCATAAAGGTATGTTCAAACGCTTTATGAAAACCATTATACTCCAAAAGAAAGGTTTTTACAAGATTTTCATTTTCCGCCTTTCTCAGCGTGCAGGTTGAATACATTATTCTACCCTTTTCCTTGAGATATGAGGCTGCGTTTTCAAGTATTTTAAGCTGTGTCTTTTCAAGCGGCTCAAGGTCAGTTTCCGGCTTGTACTTTATTTCCGGTTTCCTGCGCATTACACCGAGACCCGAGCACGGCACGTCGCAAAGCACGCAGTCAAAAAGACCGAAGCTGTCATTATGAACCAAAGCGTCCTGACAAACTGATTTAAGAATGCGTATTCCAAGCCTCTGCGCGCCTTTTTCAATCAGCGCGGTACGCTTGGGATAAAGGTCGCACGCTGTTATCTCGCCGGTATTTTCCATATACTGTGCCGCCGTAAAGCTCTTGCCTCCGGGCGCGGCGCACATATCGAGCATTCTTTCTCCCTTTGACGGGGATAATACCGCCATCGCCTTTTGAGAAGCGGTGTCTTCCGCGTAAAAAAAGCCGGATTTATATAAATCGTTTCCCGAAATATCCATACCGCCCGTAATCACGAGAGCGTTTTCTGTATCGGTCTCCTCACAGGGAATACCCTGTTTTATAAGCTCCTTCATAAGAGAGGACCTATCTGTTATTATTGTATTCACCCTTACGGTCAAAGGCGGTGTTTTAAGGCTTTCCTCAAGCAGTAAGACCGCGTTATCGTATCCGTAATCTTCTATAAAGCTGTTTATAATCCATTCAGGGCATGAATACCTGACCGAAAGGCTTTTTACGCTCTTATCTTCAGGAAGATTTATTTGGCTGCGGATAATATTTCTCAGCACGGCGTTTACAAAACCGGCGTTTCTGCCTTCCCGTGAATTCTTCACCAGCTTTACGGCTTCGTTGACCGCGGCGCTGTCAGGAATTTTATCAGAAAACATTATCTGCCATACGGCAAGCCGCAGAACCGTAAGAGTAAAGGGAGCGACTTTTTTTAAAGGGGTTTTAATGAACAGTGAAAGCACATAGTCCAATGTTATCCTGCGGTCAAGCACTCCGTAGAAAAGCGCCGAAGCAAACGCCCTGTCCGCGCCCTCAAGTCCGCTTTCGTTAAGAACGGCATTAAGCGCAATATTGGAATAGGCGGCGTCGTTTTCGACCTTTAAAAGCGCGGTTACCGCCGTTTTTCTCGCATTAGGCATTTTAAAGCTCCTGTCAGATAACAGTTCCGGCCGGTATCGGTCTGCCGCAGAGCATCTGCTTTGCGGTCATCGGCTTTGAGCCCTCCGGCTGAACCGTAACAAGGCTTACGCAAGTACCGTCCTTGCAGGCAATCACAAGCCGGTCGCCGCTTTCCGTTACCGTGCCGGCGTCAGCGGCAGTTTTTCCGGCAGTCACGGCCTTGATTACTTTAATACGTCTGCCGTCATAAAAGAAATATGCGCACGGCCACGAGTAAAAGCCTCTTACGGCATTGCATATTTGTTCGGCGGTTTTTTCTTTAAAATCAAGCAGCGCCATTTCCTTTTTGATTATCGGCGCGTATGTCGCTTCATTATTGTCCTGCTTTACAGGCTTGACCGCTCCGCTTTCGATATCACTGAGTGTTTTTACAGTAAGCTCCGCGCTTAATGGCGCCAGTCTTTCAAAAAGTTCTTCCGCAGTTTCTTCCGCCCCGATATCAACTGTTAAGGTTTCAAATATATCGCCGGTGTCCATACCTTCGTCCATAAGCATTGTGGTAATACCGGTTTTTTGCTCTCCGCAGACAATGCACCACTGTATCGGAGATGCTCCCCTGTATTTCGGAAGAAGTGAAGCATGGGCGTTGACACACCCGTATTTAGGTACCGAGAGAATATCGGCTGGAAGGATTTTTCCGTATGCCACAACCACGATAGCGTCAGGCGATATATCCCTTATCTGCTGCGCCGCCTCGCCGTTTTTAAGCGTAACCGGCTGATATACCGGAATGCCGAGTTTCTGCGCGCAGACCTTTACAGGCGGCGGCGTAATTGTATGCTTTCTTCCTGCTGGCTTATCCGGCTGGGCGAAAACAGCCGCAACAGTATGTCCTGCGTTTACCAGCGCCTCAAGCGTCGGCACGGCATAGTCTGGGGTCCCCATAAAAACTATTTTCATTTATTTACCTCTGAGCCGGATTTTTTTACAACCTTATCTATATAAAGTATGCCGTCAAGATGGTCAATCTCATGGCATATAGCTCTCGCTTTGAAGCCTTCAGCGGTCAGTGTGAAGGGCTTTCCGTTTCTGTCCTGCGCGTGGACTCTTACCTTCATCGGACGTATAACAGTATCGTATTTGCCGGGAATTGAAAGGCAGCCTTCCTCACCCTCCTGCCTGCCGCTCTGCTTTTCTATAACAGGGTTTACAAGCTCAATAATACCGTCCCCTACGTCAACAACGCAGTATCTTCTAAGTATTCCCACCTGCGGCGCGGCAAGGCCTACGCCTTCGGCACGGTACATCGTGTCCGCCATATCGTCAAGAATCATTGCAAGCCGGTCGTCAAAGGTAAGCTGTGTGCGGCAGACTTTCCGCAGTATATCATCGCCCAGCTTTACAATATTTCGTATCGCCAAAATAATTACCTCCTGTTTTTTAAATGACCGTTTCGGGGTTTATATCGACCGCGACAGCGGTATCACCCGTGAGCTTTATGTCAATCGCCTTCCTTAGCATTTCCCTGAAACGCTTTCCGGCGCGGCATTTTATTATCATTCTGAATCTGTATTTATTGTTTACAACCGGTATCTGTGCGGGCGCAGGTCCGAGTATAATAACCTTTACATCGGAATATCCGTTCGATATCATCTGTTTTATATTTGAAAAAACCTCATTAACCGCTGTCTGGGCGTTTTGGCGCGACGACGACCTGACGGCCGTTACGCATATATCACAGTAAGGCGGGTAAATCATCAGCTTCCTTGTGAGTATTTCTTCTTCATAAAAGCCGTCGTAATCCTGCTTCGCGGCAAGAGAAATAATATTGCTGTCAGGATTAACCGACTGAATAATCGCAAGTCCCTTTTCACTTCCCCGTCCCGCTCTGCCGACAACCTGTGTAAGGAGCGAAAATGTGCGCTCAAAGCTCCTGAAATCCTCACTGAAAGCGGCGCTGTCCGCCCCCAGAACACCGACAAGAGTGACATTCGGAAAATCAAGACCCTTTGCGACCATCTGCGTTCCGAGAAGAATATCATATTCTCCCGCGGCAAAAGCGCCTAAATATTCCGAATAAGAATCCCTCGCCGCCGTGCTGTCCGCGTCAAGCCTTAAAATACGCGCGTCCGGAAAAATTCCGTGCAGCTCGTCCTCGATTTTCTGGGTTCCGGCTCCGAGAAATTTCATTCTTTCTCCGCCGCACTGCGGACATTTTGTGTCCGCTTTTTCGGAGTAGCCGCAGTAATGGCACATAAGCCGGTGATTTGCAGAGTGGTACGTCAGTGAAATGCTGCAGTTCGGACATGACATAACATATCCGCAGTCAGGACAGGAAATATATGTGTTGTGTCCCCGTCTGTTAAGCAGAAGAATAACCTGTTTACCATTGCCTAAAGTTTCTTTTGCCGCCTGATAAAGCCTGCGGCTTATGCCTGAACTGTTGCCCTCAAGCAGCTCCTGCTTCATATCAACGGTTTCAACCTTTGGAAGAACCGCTCCGCCGTACCTGCCTGAAAGCCTGAACATTGAGTATTTTCCGCTCTTTGCCGCGGTAAAGCTCTCGACCGACGGTGTCGCCGAGGAAAGACACAGAAGACCTTTATGGTACTTTGCCCTGAAAGCCGCGAGCTCTCTCGCGTGGAAACGCGGAGACTGCTCTGATTTATATGTGTGCTCCTGCTCCTCATCGATTATAATAAGTCCCAAGTCTGAAAAAGGAGCGAAAACGGCGCTTCTTGTGCCTACTGCGATAACCGCCTTGCCTTCCTTTATGCGCTGCCATTCGTCCATTCTTCTGCCGACAGGCATGGCGCTGTGAAAAACAGCCACCTTATCGGCGTATCTTTTTCTGAAAATGCCTATCATCTGCGGAGTAAGGGAAATTTCCGGCACCATTACAATAACGCCGCGCCCTTCGGCTGATACCTTGTCCGCCAGCTTGAGAAAAACCTGCGTTTTGCCGGATCCTGTTACACCGTACAGCAGCGAGACGGCTCCGCTGTTTTTATTATATTCATCAACCAGTCCGTCATATGCCGCCTGCTGTTCGTCTGTAAGTGAAATCTCGCCGTTTTCGTCAGCTTTTTCCGCCGGATTATCGGTTCTGTAAACACGCTTATCAAAGCATATCAGTATTTCCTTTTTTATGAGATTATCTATAACCGAGAGCGAAACACCGGTAAAATAGCGTATTTCCTTTATGCTGACGCTTCCCGAGGCGGTCACAAGCTCCATAACCTCACGCTGGCGGTCGGTGAGCTTGAGACTGTCAAGCTCGTCAAACTCCGCCGATGACCTGACATATCTTTCCGTAGCGTCATTAATGCGGCGCTTGGCATCTCTGTTTTTTGTAAGAGCCTGCTTTTCGCACATTTCTTCAAGCAGCGCAGAATCCGCGCCGACGTGCTTTTTTATATAATCCGCATCACGCTCGCCTTTTTCGGCAAGAAGATTATAAACCGCTTTCTCGCTGTCATCAAGCAGTGTAAGCGACGCAAATTCGTCGTTGACCGAATAGTAATTTATAAGTCTGTAGCTGAGGCCGGCCGGCAGCACTGCGTGAACCGCGTCATAATAAGTGCAGAAGCAGTGCTCTTTCATATATTCACACAGCTTCAGCAGCTCATCGTTAAGCACCGGAGCCTTATCGATAACCGAAAAAATATTTTTCAGTCCTTTAAGCTCACCTTTGCCGACAGAAAAAATTATTCCCTGCTTTTTTGTGTTTCCCCTGCCGAACGGAACCAGAACTCTGCAGCCCGGAAGAGCCGAACCGAAAAGCACGGGAGGAACTGTATAGGTATAAAGCCTGTCAAACGAGAAAGAAGCGCCTTCAAGCGCTATCTCGGCCGTTACTCCCGTCATAATTCTTTCCTCCGGTTAAAATCAGTTTTCAGTCTTGATTTCGGAAGCGAGCCTGTCAATCGCGATACTTACAGGCTTTTCGGTGGATATGTCCCCTGTCTCCTGCATTTTTTTAGCTATTTCACGCGCCGTATGCGCAACGTCTATTACAAGACGGTATCTGTTGTCATAGCTCTGAATGAGCTTTCCTATATTCGGATTCAGCATTTTTCAAGCACCTCATTGATAATATTTTTCTGCCTTTCGGTTTTAAGACGGCAGGCTTTTATAACGGACATAAGCGACTGAGAAGCGGCCGCCGCGTCATCGTTTACAATAATATAATCGTATTCCTCGGCGCGTTTTATCTCGTCAAGCGCGCTCCGGAGCCTTTTTTCTATAAGCTCCTCGGATTCGGTTCCTCTGCCCACAAGCCTTCTTTTAAGCTCCTCAAAGGATGGCGGCATTATGAAAACCGTTACGGCTTCAGGCAGTTTTTTACGTATCTGCGCCGCTCCGTTCACATCGACCTCGATAATGATATCCCTGCCCTCGGAAACCGCTTTTTCAACCGGAATACGCGGAGTTCCGTAATAGTTACCCACAAAAACATTATGCTCAAGCAGCAAATCGTTTTTAATCATTTCCTCAAAGTGTTCCCTTGAAATGAAATTATACTTTTCGCCTTCCCTTTCACCGGGACGCATCGCTCTCGTAATTGAGGAAATCGAGAACAGAATATCGGGATTTTCCGCGAAAAGGCCTTTTAAAACCGTATCTTTTCCGGAGCCTGACGGACCGGAAACTACAAATACACCGCCTTTACTCATCTTCTTCCTCCTCTTCCTCAATAGTGTCCTCGTCCTCCGTCATACGGTTGGCGACTGTTTCAGACTGAAGATAAGTAAGAATAATATGGTCACTGTCGGTTATTATGACGGCTCTTGTACGTCTGCCGTGTGTTGCATCAATAAGCGTGCCGCGCTCCTTGGCGTCCTGTATAACACGCTTTATCGGTGCCGATTCCGGACTGACAATAGCCACCATGCGGTTTGCCGAAACCATATTCCCGAAGCCTATATTTACGAGTTTCATTTAAACATTTCCCCTTAAAGAATTACTCTATGTTCTGAATCTGTTCCCTGATTTTTTCAATCTCGGATTTAATATCAACCACCGTGTGGGCAATCGATATATCCTGCGCCTTTGAACCGATGGTATTCACTTCACGGTTCATTTCCTGCACAATAAAATCAAGCTTCCTGCCTACCGGTACGTCCGAGTCAAGCAGGTCGCAGAACTGTTTAATATGGCTCCTTAAACGCACGGTTTCTTCGGCGACGGCAACCTTGTCGGCGAAAATCGCCGTCTCGGTCAGAAGCCTCTGCTCATCGACCTGAACATCGGCTATGAGCTCTTTGATTTTTTGCTCAAGCCTTTCTCTGTAAGCCGTTACAGTCTCAGGGGAGCGTTCCTCTATATAGGAAACCTTTTCAAGAATAAACTCACAGCGTCCGGCAACATCTTTTTTAAGGCGTTCGCCCTCGGCCTCACGCATGGCGAGAAAGCTGTCCATCGCTTCACCGGCAGCCTCAATCACCGCGGCGGCAACCGTTTCATCGGGAACGGTATGCTTTTTCAGGATAAAAAGCTCCGGTATCCCCGCAAGGTCCGATACTTTAACATCGTTTTTGATTTTATACCGTTCCGAAAGATTTTTAAGCGCTGTTATAAACGAATCGGCATAATTCTCATTAAGCTCGACCGCAGTATCGCCGCCGCCGGATTCCTCTATTATTACCGACGCTTCGAGCTTTCCTCTTGATATACGGTTCTGACAAAAGCTCTTTAGTTTTTCGTCAAGAAACATATAACCCTTCGGAAGGCGTGAAGAAAACTCAAAATACCTGTGATTGACAGATTTGAGCTCAACGGTGATATCAAGTCCGTCTGCCGCGGCCTTTCCCCGGCCGAAGCCGGTCATACTTCTGACCATAGTTTCACTTCCAAAAAATATTGACCCATTATGTTTCTTATTATTCTACCAAAAAATACGCATAAAAGTCAACCTTTTGCGCTCATTGTAACCTTTTTTTAACCATTTGGCACCTGAGCTTTTGAGCCTGTAAAATGAAAATATTTAATAATTTTGTAAAGTGAAAATATTTAATAATTTGATGTTGACATTCTCGAACGGGTATGATAGAATAATCAGGTATCAGATACGGAGAGGTATCGAAGCGGTCATAACGAGGCGGTCTTGAAAACCGTTTGCCCAAAAGGCACATGGGTTCGAATCCCATCCTCTCCGCCATTTTAACTGAATATTTTTAATACGTACAGCAATTCGGAGAAGTACTCAAGTTGGTGACGAGGCGCCCCTGCTAAGGGCGTAGGCCGGCTAAACCCCGGCGCAGGAGTTCGAGTCTCCTCTTCTCCGCCAAAGAATAACCGCAACTTTGATACAAGGTTGCGGTTATTTTCTTTTTGTGGTATATTAAAGAAAAGGGAGGTGATGAGATGGGCAATATACTTGGTTCTTGGAGCGGAATGAGAAAATACTTGGAACAGGAGATGCTAGCGGAATCCTTACGAGGAAGAATTAGATATGGCTGCACTTCTTATGTCGGGATGGACGGATGTCACATCTTTGAGATTTGTATTGACGGCAAACAAGTGAAACGCTTTTCTTGGGAAACCGTAAACTCCTATTTTATTGATAGTGGATATACAAGCAATAAGAATCCAAGCGGTACAGGCGAGTATTGGGCAGAGTTTTGGCCATTACTTGATAAACATCCTATAACGGATCGAACAGAATATACTGATGAAGAATTTTGTAATGCCCTCGAGAATTATCGCAACCATGATATCCAAGAAAGTCTACGCTCAAATAATCCGCTAATCAGAATGTTTGCGATTTTTGACAGAAGGGTTGGCAAGCGAACGCTTATCAAATTGGAATCCGAACTTGATAAACAGCCAGAGTGGTTACGACAAATGTACTTGCTTCGTTTCAGAGCAGAGTTGAACTAATAAATTTTGCACCCTCCTAAACCTGATTTGCACTCCCACTGGTGTAAAATGCACCCCCTAAAGTGACTTTGCACCCCCTAACCTTAAAGGGGGGCATTTGTATCAAAATTAGGGTTAGTCTTCAGGCAGGGCTTGGAGCCAAACGCGCTCCGGGTCCTTTTTTATTTTGAAATCACTTGCGCACGTCCATAGCCGGCATCTTTTTTAGTCCTTGAAGACAGCGTAACGCTGAATCTGATTTGTTTTGGGTTCAGCGTTATTTTTATTTTATCGCCCGACCGATTAGCTTGGTATTTTTTCGGTCCCTCTTTACATATGAAAACACCGTTGAAATCTGAACCGTTAAGGGCTCGAAATCAACGGTGTTTTTATTTTTTCTTACAAGATTATTGTTTTTGATAATAATTGATAATAATTGATAATAATTAAAAAACTGTTTAACATATCGCCTCTGAAAAATATTATAATAAAAACAGATTTATACACGGTGATTACCGCAAATAATCTTATTGTTTGAAAACTCTATTTAAAGGTGGCTGACATATGAAATACGCTGTTGTTTTCGAAAGCAGAACAGGAAATACCGCTAAACTGGCAGAACATATCAAAAGCCTTATTTCTCCGGAAAATCTTGTTTTTTTCGGAAAGTCTTCACCTGACGCGGCGCAGGCTGATTTGATTTTTGTCGGAACATGGACGGATAAAGGAACGTGCTGCGATGAAATTGCCGGTTTTTTAAAAGGTCTTTCCGGAAAGCAGATATTTATTTTCGGAACAGCCGGTTTCGGAGGCTTGCCCGAATATTTCAACGTGATTACCTCAAGAATCGTCAAAAACATTCCGTCGGGGAATATTATAAAAGGCAGTTATTTTTGTCAGGGAAAAATGCCGCAGTCAGTACGGACAAGGTATGAGGCAATAGAAAAAACCGACCCTTTGAAAGCCAAACCCATGCTTGAAAATTTTGACAAAGCCCTTTCTCACCCTGACAAAAACGATATCGAAAGACTTGAAAAAGCCGTTCTTCCTTTTCTGAACAATTTATAAAACATACCAATACGTTCGTATCCGATACGTCGGAACGGTTTTTAAAAAATTTTTTATTTCCTGTAAACTTTTTCCGCCTCCTGTTTGTCTAATATACAGAGAACAAAAACAGGAGGAATTTTTATGCCGTACAGCAATAATACAAACAAAAACATCAAAAAGGCGACAGCAAAAAAACACAGACGCACAAAAGCTGTTTATTTTATTCTTCCTTTTATGCTGATTTTCGGTGCATGCGCGGCATATTATTCGGGAACCGCCGCCTCAAATGAAACACGCTCATCGTCTTCGGAACCGCAGGTATCGTCAGAAGCGCAAATATCGTCATCTGATTCCGGTATAACAAATTCCGGTTCTGAAAATGAAACGGCGTCACCTGAAGGATCATCGGGAGAACCCGGTCATTCAGTTTCCTCGGAAATTACATCCGGATACGATTTCTCAAAGCCTGTTCCCCGCTCGGCTGCCGTTGATAAGAGTTATTTTGACGACGCGGTATTTATAGGCGACTCACGCACCGAAGGCTTTATAACCTACAATTCTCTCAATAACGCCACCTCGCTTACTTACAAAGGACTTATGGTTGACACTGCTTTTACAAAGCCGGTAATAAACGTTAACGGAAAGCTGTGCTCTGTTGTGGACGCTCTTGCGGAAACCAAGTTTTCAAAAGTATATATAATGCTCGGCATCAACGAAACCGGCTGGGCTTACAGCAATATTTTCATAGAGAAATACGAGAAAATAATCGACAGAATACGGGAAATAAATCCTGCCGCAACGATTTACATTCAGCAGATACTTCCGGTCTCGCAGTCGGTTTCCTCAACGCATAAATATATTACCAATAAGAAGATAAACGAATACAACTCGCTTCTTCAGAAAAGCGCCGAGAAAAAGCATGTATATTATATAGATACTGCGAACGCGGTAACGAGCAACGGCGATCCGCTGCCGGAAGACGCGGCGTTTGACGGAATACATTTAAAAAAGGCTTATTGCGTCAAATGGTTTGAATATCTGAAAACACATCATGTATGAAATCAGTCACAGAGGAAATAAAATGAAAAAATTTTTTACACTGATATTTACTTTTTTATTCGCAGCAGGCATTGCAGGCTGCGGAAAAAATGATACAATATCAATAGATATCGACGCTCTTTCAAAAGAGCTTATGGAAAAAGTAAAATTCGACGACGAGCTTGTTTTATCTGATTCCGAGACCGCGGCGAGACTTTACGGCACCAAAAACGCTGTTGATTGCCGTCTGTACATAGGCAGCGGAGCTACCGCTGAAGAAATAGCTGTATTTGAATTCGGCAGCGTATCAGACGCTGAAGAAGGCCTGAAGGCAGCAGAAGCCAGAATATCCGAGCAGAAAAAAAGCTATGAGAGCTATGCTCCGGACGAAATAAAAAGGCTTGACAACTCGGTTGTAAAATGTGCCGGAAAATATGTGGCGGTCTGCGTAACAAACGATAAGGCAGCGGAAAAAATAATTTCAGAATATTTGAACTGAAAACCGAAAGGGTTGGAAAATTGAAACCGTCAGACGGCATCATTGCCTTTATCGAAGAAAACAGAGAACGTTTTTATAGAGTTGCCTTTACATATGCCAAAGATGAAAACGACGCTCTTGATATTGTTCATAACACGATTGTTAAAGCGCTTCAACAGTACCGAACACTTAAAAACCGTGAGTATCTTAAAACTTGGTTTTACCGGATACTCATCAATGAAAGCATAAATTTCATTAAAAAAAGGAACAGAACCGTTTTTTTTGAAACTGTGGAAAGCAATTATGTTACCGAAAACGAAAGCGAAAAGAGCGACCGGTATATTGACTTGTATTCCGCGCTTGACAAGCTGCCTTCTGAGCTTAAAACCGTCATATTGCTGAGGTTTTTCGAGGATATGAAGCTCTCGGAAATATCCGCTGTGACCTCTTCAAATTTAAGCACGACAAAATCAAGACTTTATAAGGCGCTTGAAATTCTTAAAATCGGAATGGAGGAAGCTGACTGTGATAGATAAATCAGGCTATAATAACATTAAGATTCCGGACAAACTCGATTCGGTTGTGCAAAGTGCGATAGACGAAGCCTTATCGTCAAAGAAAAGATTTACCGTTCTTAAAAAAGTTTTGTGTACGGCCGCCGCGCTTTTTGTCGCCGCCGTTTCAATGCTTAATCTTTCCCCGTCATTTGCTCAGGCTGTGAACTCTATACCCGTAATAAGCGATTTATGCCGTGTCTTCACTTTCCGCGAGTATCATTTCGAGGACGACATAAAATACATAGACGTTAAAATTCCGCAGATAAGCAATACGGGAAAATCCGAGCTTGAAAAGCGTGTAAATCTTGAAATACAAAAAATAATAAACGATTGCATTGAAGAAACCAAAGCACGCGCAAAAGAATACTATGACGCATTTGTTGCCACAGGCGGAGATCCCGAAGATTTTCACCCTGTCGGAATACTTGTTGACTACGAGGTTAAATCTGTAAACGAGGATTATGTTTCATTTGTTGTCTGGGAGTGCGAATCGTCTTTCAGTGCTTACACACAGTATTTTTATTACAATATTGACCTTGAAAACGGCGCGGTAATAACACTTAAAGATTATTTGGGCAGTGATTACCGTGAAAAGGTTACGCAAAGCGTTGAGAAAAGTATTGCCGAGTGGGACGAAGACGAAAAATATATTTTCTTCGATGATATTTCAATCTACGATCTTATAAACGAAAACAGAAGTTTCTATATCAATGAGGAAGGCAAAATAGTTGTTGTTTTTGACAAGTATGAAATTGCCTGCGGCGCCGCCGGTGTGCTTGAGTTTGTTATAGAAAGCTAAACACTGGAGGGTTCGGCGTTGGTTTTCAGCAGCAACATTTTTATATTTTTCTTCCTGCCTGCCGCGATTTTATGTTACTATGCCGTTCCCTCTAAATTCAAAAATGCTGTACTGCTGATTTTCAGTCTCGTATTTTATTCATGGGGCGAACCGGTCTATATCCTCATAATGCTTTTTTCTACGGTTTTTGACTACGCAAACGGACTTTTAATACAAAAATTCCAAACCGCCAACCGCAACAATTTTGCCAAAGCCGTGCTGTGCCTGTCGGTAATCGGGAATCTTTCTGTTCTCTGCTTTTTTAAATACAGTTCTTTTTTGGTTGATAATATCAACAATCTCTCGGGTTTGTCGCTCGCGGTCCCGTCAGTTTCCCTTCCGGTAGGAATTTCCTTTTACACATTTCAGACCATGTCCTACACAATTGATGTTTACAGGAAGCAGGCGAACGCGCAAAAAAACATAGTTGATTTCGGCGCTTTTGTCACCATGTTTCCGCAGCTTGTCGCCGGTCCCATTGTTCAGTATAAAGACATAGAGCAGCAGCTTAAAAAATGTTCTTTTTCAAAAGAACGTTTTTTATACGGTATAGCGAGATTCATACAGGGCCTGTCAAAAAAAGTGCTCCTTGCAAATAATATCGGCATTCTGTGGGAACAGATATCCGCTTCACATAAAATCGGTTTGGCGACAGCATGGCTCGGGGCGGCGGCGTTCGCGTTCCAGATCTATTTTGATTTTTCCGGATATTCAGATATGGCAATAGGTCTCGGTGAAATGTTCGGTTTTACGTTCCGCGAGAACTTTGACCGTCCATACGCTTCAAAAAGCATAACCGAATTCTGGCGCAGATGGCATATCTCGCTCGGTTCATGGTTCAGGGAATACGTTTATATTCCGCTGGGCGGCAACAGGCGCGGAAAAGCCCGCCAGATTTTCAACATACTGACAGTATGGTTTCTTACCGGACTGTGGCACGGAGCAAGCTGGAATTTTGCTGTCTGGGGCGCGTATTTCGGTATAATTCTTTTAGTCGAAAAATTCATTTTGCTTAAATATCTTAAAAAATTACCCGCGTTTTTCTCAAGGTTTTACTGCCTTTTTACAGTAACCGTCAGCTGGGTTATTTTTGCCTTTGATAATTTATCCGACGGTATCGCCTATCTCGGCAGTATGTTCGGAGCGTCAGGAAGGATTTTTACCGGTGATTTTTTCTTTTTACTTTCATCAAACGCTTTGCTGATTCTTCTCTGCGTTATTTTCGGGGGAAAAGGACTTGCGCGTTTTACATCAAACCGGAAAATATTTTGTTATATGAAGCCCGCCGCATTATGCGCCCTTTTCATTGTAAGCGTATGCTTCCTTGTGGGCGATTCATATAACCCGTTCCTTTATTTCAGATTTTAGGTGAAGATTTATGAAAAACATTCTGAAAACGGCATATATTGTTCTTTTTTTAGCCGCGCTGTGTGCCGTGCCGGTTTCGTTCCCTTTCATAAAGGATAAAGAGTTTTCCGAAAACGAAAACCGTTACCTTGCCGCAAAACCGGATTTTTCGTTTTCCGGTCTTACCGACGGTGAATTTACAAAAGAAGCCGAAAAATACATAGACGACCAGTTCCCGCTGCGCGATTTATGGACATCGGCAAAGGTAAATATACTGAAGGCTGTCGGGTGCCGTGACATAAACGGAGTATATCTGTGCGAAGACGGCTATCTGATTGAAAAATGGCTTGATTCTGACTTTAACTCAAAGCAGCTTAAAGAAAATACAGCCGCCGTAAATTTATTCCTCGCTTCTCATAAATCGGAAAAATCTTCCGTAATAATAGTACCTACCGCCTTAGAAATACTATCGGAAAAGCTGCCTTACGGAGCGCCCTTTTTTGATCAGAGCGACGCTTTTGAAATTATTGAAGAAAATATTGATTCCGAAATTTTTTATAATCCCGAAGATATTTTGATAAAGCATAATAATGAATATATTTATTACAGAACCGACCATCACTGGACGTCCTACGGCGCGTTTCTGACATATTGCGGCTGGACCGGAAAATCAGAAGACGTTACTGTAAAAGAGTACGATATTACCTGCGCGACAAACAGCTTCCTCGGCTCTCTTTATTCAAAAGTGCCCGGTTTGAAATGCAAAAACGATGAAATTTTCTTGTATAATGAGCGCAACAATAACACATATACCGTCTCTTACGATTACGGCAGAACCGAAACCGACAGCATTTATGCGGATATTCATCTTTCGGAAAAAGACAAATATCTTGTTTTTCTTGACGGAAATCACCCGGAAATAACAATAAGGACATCTTTAAAAAACAACCGTAAGCTGCTTGTTTTCAAGGATTCATACGCCAATTCTTTTATACCGTTTCTTTTAAGCGATTATGAGGAAATACATATTATCGACCCGAGATATTTTAACCGTAAAATAGACGAATACATTTCCGAAAACGGTATTAACGAATTTCTTTTTTTATACAATATTAAAAATTTCTGTGAGGACAGCAGCCTTTCAAAAGTATTATATACCGGATAATAATTTAGCCCCGTAAAGTCTTGCCGGCTTTACGGGGTTTTTCTGTTCTTTCAGTTGTTGTCAGCCTTAATCATTCGGTATCCTATTCCCACATGAGTCTGTATATAGGATAAGGAGCCGGAGCTGCTTTTTTCCAGTTTCTTTCTGAGAGTAGCCATAAAGACACGGAGCGACGCCACATCATTGTCCCAGTTCGCTCCCCATACGTTCTGCATAATATAAGTATGCGTAAGTACCTTTCCGACGTTTTTGGCCATTAGACAAAGCAGTTTATATTCTATCGGTGTAAGATGAACCTCCTTGTCCGACATATACGCGCATCCGGCGGCAAAATCTATTTTCAGCTCGCCGTTGATAAACAGCGAGGAAACCGTCCCGTCCTTTGCCGCGTTGAGCCTTCTGTTTATCACCCTAAGCCGAGCGAGAAGCTCCTCAACGGAAAAAGGTTTTGTAAGGTAATCATCGGCGCCAGAATCAAGCGCAGAGATTTTATCGGAGTCCTCTGTTCGTGCGCTTATGACGATTATCGGCATATCCGACCAGCTTCTGATGCGTTTTATTACCTCGACGCCGTCCGTATCCGGAAGCCCGAGGTCAAGCATAACAATATCGGGATTATGGGTACACGCCTCCATAACCGCGCCCTCTCCGGTTGAAGCGGTGATATACCTGTAATCGTGTGTTTTAAGTGTAGTTGTCATAAGATTTCTGACCGACGGGTCGTCCTCAACAACAAGAATAAGTGCCTTATTCACTGATTTTCACCTCACCTGCCGGAAGACTGAACTTAAACACCGCACCTCTCGGAACATTATCCTCTACGGTTATTTCACCGCCGTGCAGATTAACTATCGCCTTGCACAGGGCAAGACCTAAACCCAAACTCCTGCGGCTGTCGGAAACCTTGTTTTCCCCGCAGTAAAACATTTCAAAAACCTGAGCTTTAATTCTGTCCGGAATACCGTTTCCGTTATCCGAAACCGAAATATACACAAGCTCCCCGCTTTTTTGCGCGCTTAAAACTATCTCACTGCCGTCAGGCGTGTATTTTAAAGCGTTATCAAGCAGATTTATTATTACCTGCACAATAAGACGCGCGTCCATCTTCGCGAGCAGAAGCTCATCGTCTATCCGCTTTACAATTCTGTGACTGTCGTTTTGGCGGACGGCGTGCTTTATCGCCTCATCGGCGACCTCCTCGACAAGCTCGCACGAAACATTCAGCTTCATTCTTCCCTCTTCGAGCCTTGTTATCGACAAAAGGTTCTCAACAAGGTTTATGAGCCACAGGGAATCATTGTAAATATCCGTAAAAATCTGCGTCCGCATCTGACTGTCAAGTTTATCGTAACAGGTAAGAAGATAACCGGCATTTCCGGAAATCGCGGTAAGAGGGGTACGCAAATCGTGCGATATCGCGCGTAAAAGATCCGCGCGGAGCTGCTCGTTTTTCGCGCGGACAGCTTCCCTTTCCTTTTCTTTCGCGTTTCTGATGTTTTCTGCCGCGAGGGCGCATTCTCCGAGAATGGAAAGCAGTATACTGTTTTCAAACTCATCAAGAGACGAATTTTTCAAATAAATCCCTACAACGCCGAAAACCCTGTTATTTATTCGTATCGCAAGATAAAGACAGCAGCTGTTTTTGTATACATCGGTTCCGCAGCCTGCTCTCCGCCGGTTGTCAAAAACCCATTTAGCCGCTTCCTTCTCATAATCGAGAAGCATATCGCTGTTTTCAGACGGATAGTGCGCGGCGAAAATTTCCCCGGAGGTTATCTCTCCGTCCGCTTCTCTGTACACAATTATATCACGGTCAAGCAGCTTTATTAGCTGTTTGGCGGTAATGCTGATTACTCCCTCGTCATCGGTAGCTTTCTGAAGAAGCTGATTTGTTTCAAACAAAATTTTTGTCCTGAAAGCCGACTGCGCCGACAGCTTTGCGTGCTCTTTCAGTTTTGAGGCGAGCGTGCCGGTTATCAGCGAGGCGATAAGCATTACGATGAAAGTTACGGTATAGCCCGCGTCATATTCCATAAAGGACATACTCGGCTCTGTAAACAGAAAATTAAAAAGTAAAACGTTGATAAGCGAATTAAGTATCCAGCATATATAGCTTTTTGTAACAAGCGAAGTAAGCAGTACACCGAGTATATATACGGTAATAATATTTTCCTGATCAATGTTTGCATTTTGAAACAAAAAACCGACAAGCGTTGCGGCTATAAGCAAAACAATGCTTACTAAAATATCCTTTGCTGTCGGCAAAGGAATTTTTGCAGATAAAGACGGTCTGCACCGCCTGCTTAAATAATCCGAATCCGGAATTATATGAATGTCAATATCAGGAGCCGTCGCGGCAAGTCTTTCGGTAAGCGACGGCTTATTCCAGAAATGACTTCTTCCGGCGGCGCTGCGGCCTATAACAATTTGCGTGACTTTTGAAAGTCTTGCAAATTCTGCAATCTGATAGGAAATATCACTGCCGTAAACCGTGGAAATATCAGCCCCGAGTTTTTTCGCGAGCCGCATATGATATTCAAGCCTGCCCTTATCTTTTTCGGACATCTTGTTATCTGACGGTGTCCTTACAAAAATAGCCGTAAATCCGCAGCGGAACGCCTCAGCCATTTTCGCGGCGGTACGGATTATCCGCGCGTTGGAAGGTGAGGCTGAAATACAGACGAGAATATGCTCTTCAGACATTCTTTTTTCCGCAGTCTTATTCATTTCCAAATTACCGCCTCCGTTTCAGCAGTAATTATACTACATTTTCCATCAAAAATCCAGCACGCAGGAAGAGCGGATATTTATATTCTGAAGCACTTCTGCAGTGCCTTGAACTCACCGAGCACGAGAATTGTGTTTTCCTCGGAAAGAATTGTATCCGATGTAATGGTAGCGTTTATTTTTCCTCCGGTTTTTACCGCAAGAATATTTATATTGTGCTTTTTTCTGATATCAAGCTGACCAATGCTTTTTCCGCTCCACGATTCGGGAACAGAAACCTCAAATATCGCGTTTTTCTCATCAAGCTCGATATAATCAAGTATATGATCCGCGCTGTAACGTATCGCCGCCCATTTCGCGATTTGCTTTTCGGGATAAACGACCTCATCCGCTCCGTTGCGGAGAAGGAACTTGGCCTGCACATCGCGCTCGGCTCTTGATACAACCAGAGAAGCACCGAGCTCCTTTAAAAGCGATGTGGTCTCAAGCGAGCTTTGAAAATCGTTGCCTATCGCCACAATGCAGACATCAAAATTTCTTATTCCGAGGGATTCAAGAAAATCCGCGTTTGTGCTGTCCCCTATCTGCGCGCTCGTGACGTCGTTGAGGACATCATTAACCCTGTCCTCATTATGGTCAACAGCCATAACCTGATGTCCGAGCTGACCTAACTGAACGGCAATATGCTTACCGAATCTTCCCAGTCCGATAAGAAGTATAGATTTCATAAAAACATTCCTTTCAAACGGAAAATCAAATTATCCGACCGTTATTTTTTCCTGCGGGAGCTTTGAGAGCTTTTTGCCGTTTTCGGAAACAGCCGCGTAAACAATCGTAATTCCTCCGACTCTTCCGAAAAACATAAGCGCGATAAGTATACAGCGCGAGAGTATCCCGAGCCCCGGCGTAATACCGAGAGAAAGCCCGACCGTACCTATCGCGGAAGCCGTTTCATAAAGGCAGGCGCTTAAAGGAATATTTTCCCATACGCTTATTACAAGCGCGCCTCCGAAGAAAAGTACCAGATACATCACAAGAATCGTTACGGCGTTTCTGATTATTGAGGGGTCTATACGTCTGCCGAAAAATCCGGTATCTTCCTTGCGCCTCAGAACCGAAACAGTCGTCGCAATAATAACGGCAAATGTTGTTGTTTTCATTCCTCCGGCAGTTGAGCCCGGGGATCCGCCAATAAGCATAAGCAGAATAATCATTGCCTGCGCCGCTCCGCTCATTGAAGTAAGGTCAACCGTATTGAAGCCGGCGGTTCGGGGCGTTACCGACTGGAATGCCGAACTTAAAATTCTTTCTCCGCCCTCTAAGTATGAAAATTCATGGAAATAGAAAAAAGCGGCCGGAAGAATTATAAGCAATAACGTGACAGACAATATTATCTTGCTTTGCATACGGTATCTTCTCACGTGGTATTTATTGGTTCGTATATCGTCCCATGTGAGAAAGCCTATGCCGCCTATAATTATAAGCATCATTACAGTGATGTTTATCACCGGCTGAGCTGAATAAGACGTAAGAGAGGAATATTCCCCTCTGACTCCCATAAGATCGATTCCGGCGTTGCAAAAGGCCGAAACCGAATGGAAAACAGACATCCATATTCCTTTCAGCAATCCGAAATCCGGACAGAATACAGTTGCCATTACCACGGCTCCCGCCAGCTCAAAAATAATCGTGGCTTTGATAAGAAAACCTGTCAGTCTTACAATTCCGCTCATTTTCGGTGCCGCGACAGCCTCCTGCATTGTACTGCGCTGCATAAGCCCGATTTTTTTGCCCGACAGCATTGTAAACGATGCCGCCACCGTTATTACACCGAGACCGCCGATCTGAATGAGTATAAGTATAATAACTTGTCCGAAGAGCGACCAGTATGTACCGGTATCTCGCACAACAAGTCCGGTAACGCATACCGACGTCGTAGAAGTGAAAAGAGCGTCAAGAAAAGGTGTGACTGTACGCTGTGCCGAAGATATCGGAAGCATAAGCAAAAGAGCGCCGGTTAAAATCACTGCCGCGAAGCCGAGCACTATTATGCGGAAAGAATTAAAAATACGGTGATGACCGAAGGGTTGTTTCATAGAGCCGCCAGCCTTTAAACATATTATAACCTATAGACATGCTATAAGATATTATACACACATTGACCTTAAAAATGTGCAAAGGAATTTAAAACAATATTAAGAAAAAATAAAGATTTGCAAAATCGACGCCTCCGTAAAAACGAAGCCGCCGATTTTATTTTGCGAACGGATGGAATTTCGCGTATGCCGCCGTGTATTTGTTTTTTATAAACTGAGCGTATACCTGAGTGGAAGAAATATCAGAATGTCCCAGCATCTCTTTTATATCCTTAAGCTGTGCACCGTTCTCAATCAGATGTGTAGCAAAGGAATGACGAAGCGTATGAGGGGTAATATCCTTTTTGATTCCGGCCTTCTGTGAATAATGCTTGATTATTTTCCAAAAGCCCTGTCTTGTCATAGGCTGACCGTTCATATTGGTAAAGAGCCTGTCCTCAGAGCTGTCATCTACAATAATCGGCCTGACGTTGACCATATACGCCGCCACCGCTTTTACGGCTCCGGGATACATGGGAACTATGCGTTCTTTCTTTTCATTGTGTAAATGAAGCAGTCCGATTTGAAGATTTATATCGTTTACCGTAAGCTCTATCAGTTCCGATACCTTTATGCCGGTGGCGTAAAGAAGCTCAAGCATCGCCTTGTCTCTTATATTCTTATAATCGCTGCCGTCCGGCTGCGATAACAGCAGAACTATCTCGTTGGAATCAAGTATTCCCGGCAGCTTTTTCTCGGTCTTGTGCATTTTTATCCCGTCAACAGGATTGCCTGAAGACAGTCCCCGCGCAGAAAGAAATCTGTAAAAGCAGCGCAGTGAGGCAATAGTTCTTGATTTTGTCGCCTCAGATTTTCCCATAGCCGAAAGATACTCAAGATATGTATTCAGAACCGAGCAATCGGCAGCTAAAACATTTTTGCCATGTTCGGTACAATACGACAGAAACTGGTTCACGTCTCTCATATACGATTCAACCGTATTTGAGGATGATTTTTTTGTTTCAAGAAGATATTTCCTGAATTCCTCCGAAAAATCCGTCATATTGCACCTCCTTTTTATATATTCAGTCCAGCAATAAAAGAGCAGGAAAGAACCGCATCGATAATCGCCGACAGCAAAGCTATCAGCAGAATGAATAAATATCTTCCGCAGTAATTTTTAAAATCAAAGGATAAATTTACCGCCTGTGTTCCGGGAAAAGAAATTTTAAGTATTATAGCAGAAAATTTTACAGACTCACGCGCTGCAAGCAAAAGCGAAAAAATAAAAATGAGCGCGGAAGGAACTATCAGAACCGCATTAAAAGCTATGCCCTTTACGGAATACTGTGAATAAAGAACCGCCGAAACCGCACCGTAAAGAACCGCGCGTAAGACCGCGGCAAAAGGCACAAGCAGAACGCCAAGCATAGATGTACCGGAAGCAAAAATAACAAGCAGTACGGCACAGGAGCTCATAAACGACTCAAGCATAACCGAAAAAAAAGAAGCCCCTGTTCGCTCGTTTATAAATCCGTCAAGGTATGACGACGCGTAATCAGAAATAAAAGAAATTTTCTGCTCTGAAAAAATACCGAAAATTATTCCTGCTATAAAAAGCAACACCAGAATTACAAGAATGTTGTTTTTAGCAATGAATTCCGCAAACCTGAAATTTTTAAGACTCAATACCGTTCCTTTTCGCATATTAAACTCCATTCCGCCGCATCATGTGAGATACGGACCGTAGTAAAGCGCACGGAAGGGTTCCGCGTGCTCCTAAAGAATAATATGAGAAAAAAGGACAAGATATTCTGAAAAGTATATAATCAATATTTTGAGAAAAAAATTCATCGGACCGCAAAATATTGATTTTATATTGTTGTTATGTCAACCAATAGACAAACAGTAAAAAATCCCAACCGAAAAGTTGGGGCATTTAACAATATAAAAATACCTTTATTTATGTCGGTAATATATTTATACTACATCAGAGAAGTTATGTCAACTGTTATTTTTATTATTTAAAAATATTATGTTAACTGATTATGTAAACTGCACAACATATGCTTATACCGCTATTATGTCAACCCAATTTGTTGTAATTGGTACTTTAAATTTTTTCTTTAATATGTTATACTGTTTTTAATAATTAAACGGAGTTGATCATATGAATAAAACAGTAATAGTAACCGGCTCTTCAAAAGGAATCGGAGCCGCTACCGCAATACTCTTCGCACAGAAAGGATACAATGTTGTCATCAACTATAATGAGTCATATGAATCAGCCAATATCCTATGCCGTTCCCTTGTAAGCAACGGTTATTCCGTTATAACCCAGAAAGCCAATGTCGCCAACAAAATGGAGGTTGACATTATGGTTAAGGAAGCTCTTTATAAATTCGGAAGCGTAGATGTTTTAATAAACAACGCGGGTGTCGCCTACTCCGGACTTATTACCGATACCGACGAAATTGATTTTGACAGAATTATAGACGTTGACCTTAAAGGTGTTTTCAACTGCTGCAAGTCCGTCGCTCCGGTTATGGTAAATCAGAAAGCGGGCAGCATAATAAATATTTCCTCAATGTGGGGACAGGTCGGCGCGTCATGCGAGGTAGCATATTCCGCCGCGAAAGCAGGTGTCATCGGACTGACAAAAGCGCTTGCAAAGGAGCTTGCCCCGAGCGGAATTAACGTAAACTGCATAGCTCCCGGACTTATTGAGACAAATATGAATTCAAATCTTTCGGTTGAGGAGCTCAACGATTTTGTTGAGACCATTCCGCTCGGCAGAATGGGAAGCGCCGACGAAATAGCCGCTATGGCTTATTTTCTCGCCTCTTCCGACGCCGAGTACATCACAGGTCAGGTAATAGGCGTCAACGGCGGTTATGTTATATAATTAAAAAGACACGGCGGTCCGAATCAAAAAGTTCAGTCCGTCGTGTCTTACAGCTGTTTAAATATGAATTGTATACGGAATATGCCAAAAGGTTTTTCGGCATTAAAAATTATGCCGTGTATACAAAAACGTAAAATAAAAAAAGACTCGGAGCGGTACAGCCCCAAGTCATGCTGGTGATCCATCGGGGATTCGAACCCCGGACACCTTGATTAAAAGTCAAGTGCTCTGCCAACTGAGCTAATGAATCAAATGGACAGCTTTAATATTATACCAATACTTTACTCTGTTGTCAAGAAAAAAAACAAAAAAGTTTACCTTTGGTATTGAAAAAATGAAAAAATAATTTATAATTATATTATTATATTATTATATTATTATAATCAAAAAGGAGAACTCACTTGGAAAAGGACGCAGTTTCAGCAGGTGTTTCGCCGGTAGGCGGTCTATTCAATACAGCGGAAATCAAAATACTTATTTGCTATATTATTTCTTCAATTAACGAGCCTGTACCCGGCAATGAACTGGCAAACACCCTTCATTACGAAGGGATTGCAAATTGCTTTGAGGTTAATGACGCGATTGCTTCTCTTTGTCAGAAAGGTCATATCAAACTCGTTAACGAAAAGGACGACTCATATATTATAACCGAAACAGGTAAAAATATTGCGGAAACGCTTAAAACCTCTCTCCCCTTCACGGTTAAGGACAGAGCGTATTCCGCCGCTCTTAAAATGGTTTCCCGTTTCAAAAACTCGAAGGAAACAGATATAAAAATATGCAAAGAGAACGGAAAAACCTATATTACCTGCTCGGCGCTTGATAACAATGTTCCGTTTATGAGTGTCAAGCTTCTTGTTTCGGACGAAGAGCAGGCGCTTTACATCAAAAACAAGTTTTTGAATGATAACAGCATTTATTCCGATATTATGGAATTGCTTACAAAATAATACAAACAAAAAAGCCGTGCGTAAAAACACGGCTTTTTTATATAATAAATGTTTATTCTCCGAACGGGAAATCAAATGTTCCGTCACCGGAATTGCCTGAGCCACCGTCTGCATTGCTTTCGGAATTTATCGTACTTGAATAACTTGATGTGCCTATATTGGCTTTAAGCTCAGCCTCAAAGGTTTTCGTTGTATTGCCGCTGATGACAGTTACGGTTATCGTATCCCCCGCCACGCTGTTTTCAATAATATCGAGTACAATATCATCACTTGTAACGTTTATTCCGTTTATCTGGGTGATAATATCTCCTTCCTTTACCTTGCCGTAAAGGTCGCTGTCCTCAGTAACGGAAGCGACATAAAGTCCTACCGTATCATATCCGTTTATTTCCGCGGTAACAGAATTGATTGCCGTATAGGTTATTCCGAGCTTCGCGCGGCTTGTAACCTTACCGTCTTTTATAAGCTCTTCGCAAATACGCTTCATTGTTTTTGTGGGAATGGCATATCCTATCGCGTCATAGCTTATTCCGGCAAGCTTTGAAGAAGTAATGCCGATTACCTGACCGTACATATTCACAAGCGCTCCGCCGGAGCTTCCGGGATTTATTGCGCTGTCGGTCTGTATGAGTTTGGCGGAATAATTTGAGCTTGTGCTTACACGTCTACCAGTTGAGGAAATTACACCCTTAGTGATGCTCGAATCATGGGTCGCGTCGCTCGGTCTGCCGATAGCGACAACGTTTTCACCGTACACTATCTGGTCAGAATCGCCGAATTCGGCGGGAGTAAATCCGCTGGCGTCAATTTTCAGGACAGCAAGGTCGCTTATCTGGTCACCCGCGACAAAAACAGCGTCATACTCTTTGCCGTCAGAGGTGTAAACCTTGAATTTAGGAGCGCCGATTTCGGCGTAAATATGGTCATTGGTGACAATGTAACCGTCTTCGGAATAAAACACTCCGCTTGCCTGTGAACCGTCTCCGGCGGAATTGTAAACCGTTATGCCTACAACAGAGTCGTTCACCTTATCATATACCTGCGCTGCCGTCATTTCATCGGTATCAGCCGGTTTGGCGGCGAGGTCAACAGAGATTTCGGCGGTAGTTTTTACGCTGCTTCTGCCGAGAAAATATCCGGCAACCGACGCGGCGGTCATCAATATTACCGCTGCCATTATACCGGAAAAAACCTTCAGCCCCTTGCTCATAGGCTTATAATCCCTGACAGGAAGAACATCTGTATAATTTATTCTGTTTTGCGGGGCGGTATACATATTGTCAAACGGCGGATATCCAAATTGCTGGGCATTCTGCTCTGAAGGATTCTCTGCCGTATTTTGAAAGCCGTCTGACTGAGCCGTCTGATTCGGAATATTGCCGTCTGCCGAGCCGGCGAAGTCAGAGGTCTCTGTATTGTCAGATACCGGCTGTCCGGCTGAAGCATTATCATCAATATCGTTTTTGTTCATAAAATCGTCCATATGGTATTCTCCGTTCTTATAAAGGTAATGTAACGTTAAATGACGTAAAGCTGTTTTCCTTGCTTGTGACAACGATTCCTCCGCCGTGCGCCTTGAGAATCGTTTTAACTATATAAAGTCCTAGTCCGGTGCTGTTTTTATTTGCCGAACGTGATTTATCCACCTTATAAAACCTCTCAAAT
This sequence comes from uncultured Clostridia bacterium, assembly GCA_944376655.1. GTDB lineage: Bacteria > Bacillota > Clostridia > Oscillospirales > Acutalibacteraceae > UBA737. Next base: position 19,557 of record CALWDJ010000001.1, on the reverse strand, counting down.
ACATTAGGAAGCTCGTTTTCCGGTATTCCTTTTCCTGTGTTGGTAATTGTGAATGACAGCTTTTTTGAGTCGGTCTTAACCTTAAAATCTATTGTGCCCGAATCATCGGTAAACTTTATCGCGTTATCAAGAAGATTAAAAATAACCTGATATATAAGATCCCGGTCAGCCTTGACGGAAACGCTTTCAATTTCGTCAAGTCCGGTGATATTAAGCGATTTAGACTCTATACGCTGTTCCTGGCTTATCACAATGGTGCAAAGAAGCTCCCTGAAATCAAACAGCTCAGGCTTTAAGACGAATTCGCCTGATTCGAGCTTTGACATACTGAGCATCGACTGGACAAGACGGGAAAGTCTTTTAATTTCGTCAGAAACAATTCCGAGATAGTAATTTCTTTTTTCCGGTTCAATCGTACCGTCAAGTATTCCGTCAATAAAACCGCCAATTGTCGTCATCGGAGTTTTAAGCTCATGCGATACATTCGCGACAAAGCTCTTTCTCATTCCTTCAAGCTGAACAAGAGAGTTTGTCATCTGATTGAACGATACGGAGAGTTCCCCTATTTCATCATCGCTCATTACCGGTATGCGCTTTGAAAAATCACCTTTCGCCATAGCTTTTGCCGCTTCAGACATAAGCTTTATCGGTTTTGTCAGTCTGTATGTCATTGCGTAAATCGCAAAAAACATCAGAATAATAGGTATAACAGCGGAAAACAAATATAATTTTGAAATTGTTGTCATAAGTCCGCGCACAACCGAAAGCGGGGCGGCGGAAAAAACCGTGCCGATTTTGGTGCCCTCGGAATCGTAAACCGGTTCGGAATCAATATAATGCGGTGATTTATACATGCTTAACGTATTCATTCTGAAGCTTTCATCACCGTTTGTTTTTTCAAGCTCGTCCTTCGGGACAGTAACCGCCGAATGGTAACATTCTCCTTTTTCCATCCATTCATCGCAGCCGCAGATAATAATTTTACCGTTATTGTCCGCGAGAAAAATATCCACGTTTGAAACAGACGCGAGCGCGTTTACGGTCTTAAAGAAATCCTCGGAATTGATTTTTCCCTCTGTCAGCTCGGATAAATATTCTGTAACCTCATTGCAGCTTTTATCAAGGACTTCGTATTTTGTCTTGGCAAGATAATTATTCAGGACAAATGACAGAATCATCATCATAACAGTAAGACTGAATACAATGATAATCGCTGTTGTGAAAAAATATTTTTTAAAAAGCTTGAGCTTCATTTTTTATTTTACCTCAAACTTGTACCCTACTCCCCATACAGTTTTCAGGCACCATTCGTCTGAAACGTTTTCGAGCTTTTCCCTAAGACGCTTAACATGAACGTCAACCGTTCTCGAATCTCCGTAATAATCAAATCCCCACACTTCATCAAGAAGCTGGTCCCTTGTATACACCCTGTTAGGATTGCTCGCAAGATGATATATCAGCTCCAGCTCTTTCGGCGGTGTATCGATTTTAACACCGTCGACAACAAGCTCATAATTTGTAAGATTTATTCTCAGCTTATCATATCTTACTTCGTTTACCTGCGACGATTTATCGCTTTCGTGGCTTCTGCGCAGTACCGCCTTAATTCGCGCTATAACCTCTTTGGTATCAAACGGTTTTGACACATAATCGTCGGCTCCAAGTTCAAGACCGAGAATTTTATCAAATGTCTCGCCTTTTGCGGTAAGCATAATTATAGGGGTTTCGCTTGTCTTGCGTATTTCCCTGCACACCTGCCACCCGTCGAGCTTTGGCAGCATAATATCAAGCAGAATCAAATCGGGCGAATACTTTGACGCGTAATCCACCGCCTGCTCGCCGTCATTCGCGACAATAGTCTCAAAACCGTCCTTTTCAAGATAAAGCCTTAACAGCTCACATATATTTTCATCATCGTCTACAATAAGTATTTTATACTGCATTTTAACCGCGCCTCCTTCATTTTTCAAACCCTTTTTGCATATATATATTTAATTATAATAATATAATATCTTTATTACAAAAATATGAATAATTGTAACTTTCTTTTGCGAAGAAATATACTTTATTAAGCAGCTGCTGCGTACTTCTGAAAGCGCGGTATAAAATAACCCGGGCAGAAAAAGATACCGAGCGACCGGTCGAGCAATAAAAAACGCCGGACTCGAAAAAATCAAGTCCGGCGTCACGCTGGCGCGCTGAAGAAGATTCGAACTCCCGACCTTCTGGTCCGTAGCCAGACGCTCTATCCAGCTGAGCTATCAGCGCATTGCGGTTTTTTCAGACCGCCATAGTATAATATCACATATTAAGCATAAAATCAAGTATATTTTACATTTTTTTTGATTTTTTTATTTGCCGGTAAATTCCGAAACACATGCCTTCATTCTGTCCCAGTTATTTTCCATTTCACTTACAAGCTTAAGCTGTGTACGGCAGCGGTCAAGATTCTGTTCTTCCCTTTCGGTTTTGAAATATGTATCGCCTTCAAGATAATCGGTTAAAAAACGCATTCCGCATTCCGCTGTCATCATTTTCGCTCCTTCAGGAAGAAGCATTATTTCCTCGTCTGTAAGGAGCCCGTCACAGCCATCAAGAAAACCTCTGGCATAAATTTTAAACTTATCAAAATCAAAATGAACTTTTGACAAATCGGTTTCATCCTCCGCAGCGGTACTCGTTCCGAACCTGACCGCGTCACCGAAGTCATTGACGGAAAAGCCCGGCATTATTGTATCAAGATCAATAACGCAGACAGCCTTTCTTGTTTCGCAGTCGAGCAGAACATTATTGCATTTCGTATCGTTATGGCTTACTCTGAGCGGCAATATGCCTGACCTGTATTTTTCATCAAGCAGCCCGTAAAAATCACTTCTTGATTTGATAAAATCAATTTCGGATTCTACCTTGTGCGCCCTGCCGCAAATATCTTTTTCAACAGCATCAAGAAAAGCCCGGTATCTTTTAAACGTATTATGAAAATCCGGAATAATTTCATGCAGGCTCTCAGCCGGAAAATCAGCAAGATCGCGCTGAAATTTTCCGAAAGCATACGCGCACTGGTATAGGTCATTATCGGTTTCAGGCATATCCACGGTTACGGAATTTTCTATAAATCTGTAAACACGCCAATATACACCGCTGTCGTCAACATATAATGTATTACCGTTATCAGTCTGCAAAAAATCAAGAAATTTGGATTCAACTGATTTATTTTTTATAAAATCAGTAACATTTCTTATATTTTCCATTATTTCATATATATTTTTAAAAACATTGGAATTTACAGCCTGAAGAACATATTTTATATTCTTCCCGTTATTTGAAAGGAAGTTTATAAGAAACGTATTATTTATATGTCCGCTGCCAAAAGCGCGGCAACTTAAAACATTGCCGTTCAATCCGTATTTTGACAGAATTTCCTCGCATTTATTATTTGAAAACATTTTCAAAAGCACCGCCGTACATTATTTTTTAGCAAGCCGAGAGAACAGTTATATACCGAGAAAAACAATCGCAATATTAAAATAAATAAAAAGAGAAATTGCGTCTACTATCGTAGTAATAAACGGACTCGCCATTACCGCAGGGTCAAAGCCGACTTTTTTTGCAAGTATAGGCAAGGAACAGCCTATGATTTTCGCCACAATAACCGTACAGAACAGTGTCAGACAAACTACGGCTATTTCGGGTATCTGCTTTCCGGCGTCAAACGTGTGCAGAAGCAGATAGTCCATAAGAATCAGCTTTATAAAATTTACGCCCGCGAGAACAATGCTGCACAAAAATGCCACCCTTGTTTCTTTCCAGAGAACTCTGAAAATATCACTGAATTCAATGTCGCCTAGTGAAATACCGCGAATGATAGTTACCGATGACTGACTTCCCGAATTTCCTCCTGTATCCATAAGCATAGGAATAAACGCAATAAGAGCAGGAAAAACAGTAAGCTTTTCCTCAAATCCCGAAATTATAGCCCCCGTAAAAGTGGCGGAAATCATAAGGAGCAAAAGCCATGGTATACGTGCCTTGAAAGTGGAAAAAACGCTTGTCCGGAAATAAGTTTTATCCGACGGAAGAATAGCCGCCATCTTTTCAATATCCTCAGTAGCCTCTTCCTGAATAACATCAATAGCGTCGTCAACCGTTACGACGCCGACAAGTCGGTTTTCTTTATCAACAACCGGCAATGCCATAAGGTCATACTTTTCAAACTGACCGGCGACCTCTTCCTTATCGTCAAGCGTATTGGCATATATGACGTTTTCGTCCATTATATTGCTTATAACACAGTCTTTTTGATTAAGAAGGAGGTCTTTTACGGTTACTATTCCGAGCAGATGACGGCTCGCGTCAATCACATAGCAGGTATATATAGCTTCTGTATCAAGCCCGACGGCGCGTATGCGGTCAAAAGCCATATCAACCGTCATATGCTTTTTCAGGTCCACATACTCGGTCGTCATAATGCTTCCGGCGCTGTCATCAGGATACGCAAGAAGCTGATTTATCATTTTTCTGGTTTTCGCGTCAGTCTGGGCAAGAATACGTTTCGCGACAGTAGCCGGCATTTCGTCAATAATATCGACAGTATCGTCCATAAAAAGCTCGTCCATCACTTCCCGAAGCTCTGTATCGCTGAACGCCTCGATAAGCAGCTGTTGCATTTCAGAATCCATTTCAACAAAAACCTCAGCCGCGAGCTCTTTAGGAAGTATACGGAAAATTACCGGTAGTTCTCTTTCCTCTACGTCTTCAAGTATCTGTGCTATATCCGCCGGATTCATATCCGAAAGGAGTTCTCGCAGGCGGGCATATTTCTTTCCTTCAATCAGCTCAAAAATTTCTTCCTGCATATAAATCCTCCCTTTCAGATTCCGACAAAAAAACCCGCCAAAATTCATCACAGAGAAGCATTAAAATATCTAAGTGCCGATATTTACGCTTCCGCGGATATGACGGGTATTTTAATGTGGAAAAATAAATTTTCTTATATAATTATACGCTTTATACGATAGTTTGTCAATCTTTTTTGATATTGAGAAGATGCGCTATTCCGGGTATTGAAGACCCCTGAAAGGACGATGTCGGAGATAAAAGAGCACCGGTCGACATAAAAAGTATATTTTTGAAATCACCTTTCTCAATTCTGTGCAAAATATACGAACAAAGCACCGAGGCGCTGCACCCGCACCCTGAAGCTCCGGCGTGAACGTCCTGCTTTTCCCTGTCAAAAATTATAAGGCCGCAGTCGCTGTGGCGGCACCTTATATCTGTTTTTTCCTTTTCTAAAAGCTCATATAAAAGATTCGTGCCTACATAACCCAAATCCCCAGTAAATATGATGTCGTAATTCTCGGCTTTTGTTCCTGTATCGCTGAAAAAATGCAGCAGCGTATCGGCCGCGGCGGGAGCCATTGCTGCGCCCATATTATTCGTATCCTTTATTCCGTAATCCGCTATTTCCCCGAAAGTAACAGAGTTTATATATGGCTTTCCCTCACCTTTGCCGAGAACTAAAGCGCCGGAGCCTGTCACCGTCCACTGCGCGGTGGGAGTTCTCTGTGAGCCGTAATTAAGCGGAAATCGGTACTGTCTTTCAGCCGAGCAGAAATGTGATGACGTGACCGCGACGGTGTGTGCTGCGGCGCCGCTGTCAACAAACAGCGCCGCGAGCCCTGCCGACAGCGACATAGTGGAGCAGGCGCCGTAAAGTCCTATAAACGGTATACCGAATTCTTTAAGTCCGAAGGAGCTGCCTATACACTGATTGAGCAGGTCTCCGGCGAAAATATTATCTATATCCTTTTCGTCAAGTCTCGCTTTTTCAAGCGCGATTTTCACGGCTGTTTTCTGAAGCTTGCTTTCGGCCTTCTCAAAGGTTTTTTCGCCGAAAAAGCTGTCCTCGGTATAAAAATCAAATTCTTCCGAAAGAGGGCCCTCGTGCTCTTTTTTGCCGACGACCGAAGCGTATCCCAGAACCGACGGTCTGTTCTCAAAAATAATTGTTCTTTTACCGCACTTTTTCATTTTATCACCTTAAAACATTCCGGCAATCCATAGAATAATTCCGTAAACAGCGGAAGCTGTAATTCCGAAGACAAGAACAGGGCCGGCTATCGTAAACATTTTAGCGCCGAGCCCCAGCACCTGACCCTCGCTTTTAAACTCTATCGCCGGTGAGACAACGGCATTTGCGAATCCGGTAATAGGAACAAGCGTGCCCGCACCCGCCCGTTTTGCTATCTTATCAAAGATTTTAAGACCGGTAAGCAATGCCGCCGCAAATATAATCGTTGACGGAACTGCCATTTTCACTACTTTTTCCTCAAAGCCGAGAAAGGAATACAGCTCTGTCAGAAGCTGTCCCAGAACGCAGATAAAGCCGCCTATAAGATAAGCAAAAACAAAATCCTTTATTTTTGAAGACGGCGGCGAAACTCTTTTTGTCATTTCATCGTATTCTTTATTGCTCGGACGCATAAAAAACTCCTCCCTTTTCTGCTTATTATTTGCAGAAAGGAAGGAGTTATACCGATTTTAAAAAATCAGAGCTTTTCTATTGTTTCCATAAGGTAATCGCCGAACTGCGAGCAGGTGGCGCCGTCAGAACGTCCGGTAATCACATATTTCTTTTCGGTTTCGGTGCAGATATGCAGAGCCTCGCTCAGCTTATTTGCCTTTTCAACAAATCCGATATGACGCAGCAGCATCTCGCTTGCCTTGAACATACTTGTCGGATTGGCGTAAGCGCCTCTGCCAGTCTCAATCATACGGGGAGCGGAGCCGTGTATTGCCTCAAACATTGCGTAAACATCACCTATGTTGGCGCTGCCGGCGGTTCCCACACCGCCCTGAATCTGAGCCGCCTCGTCGGTAATTATATCGCCGTAAAGATTCGGCAGGACGAACACCTGGAAGCTGCTTCTTGTGCGCTCGTTTACAAGGTTGGCGGTCATAATGTCGATATACCAGTCCTCAGCCTCGATTCCGGGATAATCCTTCGCCACCTCGTGGCAGAGGTCTGAGAATTTACCGTCGGTCTTTTTCATTATGTTTGCCTTTGTTACAATAGCGACCTTGGTTTTGCCGTTGTTCTTTGCGTACTCGAACGCGGCTCTCGCGATACGCCTTGTTCCCTCATTTGTAGTAACCTTGAAATCAAACGCGAGGGTGTCCGGTATCTCTACGCCGCGGCTGCCCAAAACGTACTCGCCCTCGGTGTTTTCACGGAAAAAGGTCCAGTCAATTCCAAGCTCCGGAACCGATACGGGGCGGACGTTTGCGTAAAGGTCGAGCTCGCGGCGCATAGCTACGTTGGCGCTTTCAAGCGTGCCGCCCTTTAGCGTTGTAGTAGGAGCCTTCAAAATAACATTGCAGGCCTTGATTTCAGCAAGAACATCGTCTGGTATCGCTTTATTGTGCGCGATACGGTTTTCGATAGTAAGACCTTCGATGGTGCGAAGCTCGATTTTACCTGCAGCTATCTCATCTTTAAGAATAAACTGAAGAAGTCTTTCGGATTCAGCCGAAATAATCGGACCGATACCGTCGCCTCCGCAGACGCCGATTATTATTTTGTCGAGCTTTGAATAATCGGTATAGCGGTTATCCTGCTCCATTCTGCGCTCACGCTCAATCTGTTCGGTGAGAATACTGCGGAATTGCTCCACCGCCGCGTTGATGTACTGTTCCATTTCTATCATCCTTCCTTTGTATATGCAAGCAGTCCGCCTGCTTTTAATATAGCTTTCTGTCTGTCGGTAAAGGCGCAGCAGAGAGTAAAGCTCTCGCCTGTCGTCTCGTCCTTAAGTGTTATCTCGCCCTTATCCATACCCGAGAAAATATCGGTAAGAGTCAGCTTATCAGACTGATTCAGCTTATCGTAATCATCAGGGTTTTTAAATGTCAGCGGCATAATTCCGGCGTTTATAAGGTTTGCCACATGAATACGCGCGAAGCTCTTGGTTATAACCGCCCTTACTCCGAGATACATCGGCACAAGCGCCGCGTGCTCGCGCGACGAACCCTGACCGTAGTTGCTTCCGCCTACAATTATGCTCTTTCCCAGCGCCTTCGCGCGCTCCGGGAAGCTTTCATCGCAAACCGCAAAGCAGAACTGCGAAAGATGCGGAATGTTTGAACGGTAAGGAAGTATTTTAGCTCCCGCCGGCATAATATGGTCGGTAGTAATATTGTCGCCCACTTTAAGCACAAGCTCCGCTGAAAGTGTATCTTCCTGCGGCTGTGATTTTGGGAAAGGCTTAATGTTGGGACCGCGCAGAACCTCTATGTCCTTTGCTTCTTCCGGTGACGCGGGAGGAATAACCGCGCTGTCGTCAATCTTAAATGCTTCGGGCATCTTAACTTCCGGCATCTCTCCCAAAAGTCTCGGGTCGGTTATTTCACCGGTCAGAGCGGCGGCAACGGCAGTTTCCGGAGAGACAAGGTAAACCTTTGCGTCGGCGGTTCCGCTGCGTCCTAGAAAGTTGCGGTTGAAGGTTCTGAGCGAAACGCCGGCGGAATTAGGCGAAAAGCCCATTCCGATACAGGGACCGCAGGCACATTCGAGTACTCTGGCTCCGCTGGCGAGAATATCGCTTAAAGCGCCGCAGTCAGCAAGCATTGAAAGCACCTGCTTCGAGCCGGGCGATATTGAAAGGCTTACAGAGGGAGAAATGGTTTTGCCCTTTAACATCGCGGCGACCTTAAGCATATCGTAAAGCGATGAGTTAGTGCAGGAGCCTATGCAGACCTGATCGACTTTAGTACCCTTAAGCGATTCGACGGTAACAACATTGTCCGGGCTGTGAGGGCATGCTATCAGGGGCTTCAGCTCATCAAGATTTATGTCAATAATCCTGTCATAAACAGCGTCGGGGTCGCTTGAAAGCTCAGTGTAATCCTCGGCTCTACCCTCGGCCTCAAGGAATTTTCTTGTCACCTCGTCAGACGGGAAAATGGAGGTTGTGGCGCCGAGCTCGGTACCCATATTCGTAATTGTGGCACGCTCCGGAACAGAAAGATATTTAATTCCCTCTCCGCCCCATTCAATTATCGCGCCGACACCGCCCTTGACAGAAAGAATACGGAGTATCTCAAGGCTTATGTCCTTGGCGGTAACAAACGGATTGAGCTTACCGGTAAGGTTAACCTTGTACATTTTAGGCATTGTGATATAATATGCGCCGCCGCCCATCGCAACAGCGACATCAAGACCGCCCGCGCCCATCGCCAGCATACCTATGCCGCCGCCTGTGGGTGTATGGCTGTCAGACCCGATTAGGGTTTTTCCCGGTTTGCCGAAGCGTTCAAGATGAACCTGATGGCATATACCGTTTCCGGGGCGTGAGAAATAAATGCCGTGCTTTTTGGCTACCGACTGGATGTAACGGTGGTCATCAGCGTTTTCAAATCCGGACTGAAGCGTGTTGTGGTCGATATACGCGACGCTGCGTTCAGTCTTTACCCTGTCAAGCCCCATAGTCTCAAACTCAAGATACGCCATTGTTCCCGTGGCGTCCTGTGTGAGGGTCTGGTCGATTTTCAGCGCAATCTCGCTTCCTACGGTCATTTCGCCCGAAATAAGATGCGCTTTGATGATTTTCTGTGCGATTGTGTAGCCCATATGTATTTAGTCCTTTCCAATAATATGCTTATATGCATTTTCAACGTGTTCCGAAGCGTATTTCGCGGCAAGAGGCGCGTCCTGCGCTGCAACAGCGTCAAAAATCCTGCGGTGTTCAGCTACCGATGCGGCGGCTCGGCTTTTGCTTTCAACCGACGCGCGGCGGTATTTCTGTATTTTTTTGTGCAGCGGAACCAGCGTATCATAAAAGGTTATGCTGCCGCTTAACTTGTAAAGTATCTCATGAAATCTGCTGTCCATGAGTTTTATCTGGTCAGCGTCCTGTTTTTCAAGATAAAATTCCTGAAACTCAAGCGCCTCTTTCAGACTTTTAAGCTGCTCTTCCGTCCTGTTCTGCGCCGCAAGCGACGCCGCGAGACATTCAAGACTTTTCCGTATCATAAAAATATCCGAAAGATCTTTTTCACTTATACCTATAACTACCGAGCCCTTGCCCGATTCCTCGATAATATGCTCCTGCTCAAGTCTTCTGAGCGCTTCTCTTATCGGAGTGCGGCTTACACCCAGCTGCGCGCTCAGCTTGCTTTCGGTAAGAATTTCGCCGCGCTGGTATTTCCCGCTTAAAATATCGCTTTCAAGATGCTCGAAAACCTGATCTGCAAGAGAAATTGTTTTATGTTCAAGCATAGTTATACTCTCCTTACTTTTTGGCAAATCTGCCGCCGGAAAGCTCATCTATCTTTTTTTCAAGCTCACCTGACGAAATAGCCGTCTGTCTTCCCTGCTCGTACTCCGCGTCTATCCATTCCTTAAGCGAGACAACAAGAGGGTCACGCTTATCCACAGTACTGTCCGCATCAAGGGAATAGTTATGGTTTATCCAGTAGGCAATGCCCGCAAGACCGCTTGATTTTCCTATTGAAACGGTGGCGGGTCTGTTAAGTATTTTTTCGGTATTGAATATGTTGTATATTTCCTCGTCCTTCAAAAGACCGTCCGCATGTATTCCCGCTCTTGTGACATTAAAGTTCTTTCCGACAAACGGAGTCATCGGCGGTATTTCGTAACCTATTACATTTTTAAAGTATTCGGCAATTTCGGTTATAGCAGTAGTATCCATACCGTCAAGCGAGCCGCGCAGGGACGCGTATTCCATCACCATTGCCTCAAGCGGAACGTTTCCGGTGCGCTCTCCGATGCCGAGAAGCGAGCAGTTTACCGCCGATGCGCCGTACAGCCACGCCGTGGAAGCGTTGGCGACCGCTTTATAAAAATCATTGTGGCCGTGCCATTCGAGCATTTCACTCGGAACATCGGAATAATGCTGCAACCCGTAAATTATTCCCGGTACGCTGCGCGGCAGAGCTACCTCCGGATAAGGCACTCCGTAGCCCATTGTATCGCAAGCCCTTATCCTGACCGGTATTTTAGCCTGAGCCGACAGCTTCATAAGCTCATTTACAAACGGAACAACAAAGCCGTAAAAATCTGCCCTTGTTATATCTTCAAGATGACATCTCGGCATAACTCCCGCCTCAAATGCCTCGGATACCGCGTCAAGATAGGTTTTCATAGCCTGACTGCGGGTCATTTTCAGTTTTTTGAATATATGGTAATCGCTGCACGAAACGAGAATACCTGTTTCCCTTATCCCTAAATCCTTTACCAGCTTAAAATCCTCCTTGCTGGCGCGTATCCAGGTTGTGATTTCCGGAAATTTAAGCCCTAACTCCTGACATTTCGCGATTGCCTCACGGTCTTTTTTGCTGTATACGAAAAATTCGGTCTGACGGATAATCCCGTAAGGTCCGCCGAGCTTTGACATCAGCTTGTAAAGCTCTACTATCTGTTCAACGGTATACGGTTCTACCGACTGCTGACCGTCACGCAGAGAAGTATCGGTAATCCATATATCGGTTGGCATTCCCATAGGAACACGGCGGTGGTTAAACGCCACCTTCGGCACATCTTCATATGTATAAAAGTCACGGTAAAGATTCGGCTCATCTACATCCTGAAGTGAATATTTGTAGTTATCCTGCTCAAGTAAATTAGTCTTCCCGGACAGCTCAAGCATTTCAGTCACCCCTGTTTTGTATCATTGTATACAATTATACACAGATACCATGAATTTGTCAATACCCGAATATCAAAATACACAGTATATTTTTCCTTAAAGTATCCATATTAAATAAAAAAACAGGAAAAAAGGAATGCTCATGGATTACGTTGCTGTTATTATAACATCTCTTGTTTCTCTTTTTGTGTTATTTTTATTAACAAAATTAGTCGGAAACCGCCAGCTTTCAGAACTCAATATGTTTGACTATATAGTAAGTATAACGATAGGCTCGATAGCCGCCGAAATGGCAACCGAGCTTGAGCATCCCGAAAAGCCGCTTTTGGCTATGGCGGTTTACGCTCTCATATCCTTTGTTATTTCCGTAATAACGGCGAAAAGCATTAAACTGAGACGCATCCTGTTCGGTCATTCGGTTGTTCTTATGAAAAGCGGACAGCTGTATAAGAAAAATTTTAAAAAAACACGCCTCGATCTGAACGAATTTCTTATGCAGGCAAGACTGAACGGTTATTTTGACCTTTCGCAGGTTGATACCGCCGTAATGGAGGCAAGCGGTAAATTTAGCTTTATGCCCAAAGCCTCAAGCCGGCCCGCAACACCTGAAGATTTAAAAATTGCTACACAAGCCGACAAGGTTTTTTATAATGTAATTATGGACGGAAACATTTTAGAGCGAAATCTGAAAACGGCAGGACGCGATATCAGATGGCTTGAAAGCTCTGTTAAATCAAAGGGAGACAAAATAAGCGATATTTTTCTCGCCACTCTTGACAGCAGCGGCACACTAAATATTTTCAGAAAATCCGACAGAGAAATCAAAAACGATTTTTTTGAGTAATTACGCTCCGTATAAGACAATTCCACTGTCAGTGGAGTATTTTTGCCTTTACTCTACACAGGCGGATAAAGGATTATAGAATAAAAATACACTGTTCATTTATTTGTCAATTTTTAATGATATAATAAAAATAAAAATTTACGGAGTGATTTATTTGAAAGCCTTTTTTAAGTTTATCCGCGTAATTACTGTGGCGCCTGTAATAGCTGCCGCTACTGTAACGCTGCTTTACTTTTTCGGAAACGGAATATTCAAGGATACCTTTCATTACTTTGCCGCACTTTTAACCCTTACATTCTTTCCGCTTCTCGCCTATCCGTTAAGCCTTATCAAGCCTTCGGAAACACGGCGGGGATTCCAGCGCTCCGCCGCAATAGTTTTCTCGGTCGCCGGATATATTGCCGGTCTTGTATTCTCGTTGGTTTCCGGCGCGCCGGCAGGTGAAAAAACCGTATATTTCACATATCTGCTTTCGGGAATTATAATAGCACTTAGCAGCTTTGTATTCAAATACAAAAGCAGCGGACACACCTGCGGAATAGCAGGTCCTGTCGCGCTGCTGGTATATTATATAAATCCTGTTTACGCTTTTGGCTTTCTTCTTCTGCTGCCTGTTTCTCAGGCTTCTGTAAAAATGAAACGTCACACACCCTCACAGCTTGTGACCGGAAGCGTTATACCCGTTATTTGTATGTTTATATCACTTTCGCTTTTTAAAGGCTGAAGCCGTACTGAATACCGCTGTATTCCTCTGAACCGCTGTTTAGGTTTATGATACAGCGGCCTTTTTTTGCGGCGTATTTAAGGGTGTTTTCCGTTCCGCCCTTTTTACCGTCAAACCAGGTAATGACATAATCGCTGTTGTCAACCATAAAAGTATTGCGCTTCGCATAGCAGCCTTTGTAATAAGCATCAGAAAGAATAATCACCTCATCTGCTTCATCGGTAATTTTCTCATATTTCGTATACCAAGGCTCTTCAAAACCGTTTACCTGCGCCGCAAATGGAAGAACGCAGAAAAGCCGCACGGGCTTTCCGCTTTTTTTAAGCAAAAGCACAGACTCTGCCGCAATAATATCAAAGCCTCTCGCCATACCGGTATAAAAAGTACGGCAGCCTTCGTCATACAATGAAAAAAGAGTATCTATCAGACTGTTTTCAAGATCGTTATATTTCTTGCCCGAAAAGAGGCCGAAAGGAAATTTTTCGGGGCGGTACCCTGTAAAGCAACAGGATTTTAAATCATCTCCGCGCGCAGTATAAATATTCAGAATAACAACTCCTCCGCCCGTAAAAGGTTATTATAATTATACCGAACATTTGTTTTTATGTCAAGAAAAACAAAACTTTATTGCAAAGAAAAAATATTTGTGATATACTTCATAACATAAGGGGGTTAATTTATTATGGATAAAAAATATTTACAGTCAGTTATTCCGTTTGCGGCATCGGTAAATTTTAAAGTGGACAACGCCAGCGGAACATTATTCGGCAGCTATAAGGGCTTTAATGTCATGCTCTTTCCGCTTTTCAATCTCCGCTCTTTTCAGCTTTCGGTTGCGGTAAAGCGTCAGGGCGTTTCTCCGTCGCTTCCCGAAATGCAGCAAATCGCCGCGATGAGCAAGAAATTTTTAGGCGCCTGCGCCGTAAACGGTTACCGCGTTGATTTTAATGTAAAGCCGTCGGGTTTAAGCATTAAATCCACTGTTAATAATAATCTGCTCCACGCGCTTGAGGCGGTTGCCGTAAACCTAAGCAAGCTCGGATATGAAAACTGCTGTCAGGTCTGCGGTCAGACTGAAAACGTGGGTACATATTTCGCTTATAACTGCACCGCGCGTCTGTGCGACAGCTGTCATCAGACATATGTTGAGCGAAACGATGCCGTAAGACAGGAAAAAAGCAAAAAGACAGAGAATATTGTCGGCGGTATAATCGGCGCGCTTTTAGGCTCGCTCATCGGTGCGGCAGCCATTATTATTTTCAGTCAGCTCGGATATATAGCAGCTATCTCAGGCGTGATTATGGGCGTCTGCGCTCTTAAAGGATACGAGCTGCTCGGAGGAAAGCTGTCAAAAGCGGGTATTATTATTTCTTCTCTGATAATGGTTATTATGGTGTTTTTGAGCAACCAGCTCGACTGGGCGATAATTCTTCATAATGAATATCCGTCATACGGTATATTTGATGCCTTCAAAATGATGAATTACCTTCTTTTCAATGACGGAATCGAGCTTTCCGCATATCTTCCTCAGCTTTTCCTGCTTTATATTTTCACTTTTGTCGGCGCGGCTCCTACTGTTTCGGCCGCACTGCGCAAGCAGAATATGCCTGACATTCTTTACAGAATGGACGAGTCCGCGCCGAGCCAAAGCAACACCGGAGAATCGGTTCTTAACGGAAATTCTATAAATAACTGATTATAAAACAGCGCCCGCGGAAACCCCGCGGGCGTTTTTTTACTGCTTTACGGTAAACTCAAAATTACCGTCCTTATATGTGCAAACAACCGTGTCGCCGTTTTTAACACTTGAATCAAGTATTTTCTCACTTAACGGATCTTCAATCTTGTTCTGTATCTCACGGCGTAAAGGTCTTGCGCCGTAAACAGGGTCGAAGCCTTTTTCGGCAAGCGCGTATTTGACGCTGTCGTCAAATTCAGCGGTGATATTAAGGTTTTTAAGTCTCTCCGCCAAATTGTTCAGCATCTTCACGCATATTTCGGCTATCTGCTCCTTGTCGAGCTTCGAGAAAACGATAATATCATCGACACGGTTTAAGAACTCCGGTCTGAAGGTGTTTTTAAGCTCATTGAGAACAAGCTCTTTTACATCTTTATTGTCGTCTTTTCCGCTCTCGCCGAAGCCGAAGGAAACCTTCTTCTCGGTGATAAGTCTCGCGCCTACGTTTGAAGTCATAATGATTACTGTATTTTTGAAATCGACGCGTCTTCCCTGCGAATCCGTAAGAATACCGTCCTCAAGTATCTGAAGCAGCATATTGAATACGTCGGGGTGTGCTTTTTCGATTTCATCGAAAAGGATTACCGAATAAGGATTGCGGCGCACTTTTTCGGTAAGCTGTCCGCCCTCCTCAAAGCCTACATATCCCGGAGGCGAACCGACAAGCTTTGATACCGTATGCTTTTCCATATATTCCGACATATCAAGTCTTATCATCATATTCTCGCTGCCGAACATAGCCTGCGCGAGCGCTTTGCACAGCTCGGTTTTACCGACACCGGTAGGTCCTAAGAATATAAACGAGCCGATAGGTCTTTTCGGGTCTTTAAGTCCTACCCTGCCGCGGCGTATAGCTTTAGCAACAGCGGTAACCGCCTCGTCCTGACCGACTATGCGGTTATGAAGCTCGTCTTCAAGGCGCAGCAGTCTCGCGCTTTCCTCTTCGGTAAGCTGTGAAACAGGTACTCCTGTCCAAGACGATACTATTTCGGCTATATCCTGCTCTCCTACCTCGCCGTTGCAGTGGCTGTTCTGTTTTTTCCAGTCATCGCGCGCTTTTTCATATTCTGCCTTGAGCTTTTTCTCGCTGTCCCTGAGCGACGCAGCGCGCTCAAATTCCTGAGAATTTATCGCCTCGTCCTTTTCCGCCTCTGCCGCGGCTATTTTCTCTTCAAGCTCTTTGAGCTCCGGCGGTGCGGCGCAAACGGAAAGCCTTACCTTGGATGCCGCCTCATCAATAAGGTCAATAGCCTTATCGGGCAAAAATCTGTCGCTTATATATCTTGTGGATAGCTTAACCGCAGCCGTAATAGCCTCGTCGGTTATCTTTACCTTATGATGCGCCTCATATTTATCCTTAAGTCCCTTAAGAATTAGAACGGCGTCCTCCTCACTCGGCTCGGCAACATTAACCGGCTGGAAACGGCGTTCAAGCGCGGAATCCTTTTCTATATTTTTGCGGTACTCGGAAATCGTAGTGGCACCGATAAGCTGAAACTCACCGCGCGCAAGCGAAGGCTTCAAAATATTCGCGGCGTCTGTTGAACCCTCGGCAGAACCCGCTCCGATTATGGTATGAACCTCATCGATAAAGAGTATTATATCTCCTGCCTTGGTTACCTCCTCGATAACAGACTTGATTCTTTCCTCGAAATCGCCGCGGTATTTTGTTCCGGCGACCATTCCTGTAAGGTCGAGGGTAAACACACGCTTATTCTGAAGAATATCCGGAACGGCGCCCTCGGCAATCTTCTGCGCGAGGCCCTCAACAATCGCGGTTTTGCCGACGCCCGGCTCACCTATAAGGCACGGATTGTTCTTTGTCCTGCGGCAAAGTATCTGTATTACCCTTTCAATTTCCTTTTCCCTGCCTATTACAGGGTCGATTTTACCTTTTTTTGCCTCGGCGGTAAGGTCACGGCCGAATTTTGAAAGCGTCGGAACATTACCGTCGGATTTTGATGCTGATTTATCGCTTTTGCCCACCGAGTCCTCGGGATTTATGCCCGAAGCGCTCAGCGCCTCCGACGTTATCGCCGAAGTATCAGCCCCGATCTCGTTTATAAACCGTATCGCGTAGTTGTCCCCCTCGCTGAGTATACCTATAAGCAGATGCTCGGTACCGACATATTTTTTACCCATATTGCTGCAGCCTGCCATAGCGGTTTCTATAACCCGTTTGGCACGCGGAGTGAAATAATCCGGCGAAAGCCTTGTAGGCGTTCCGCAGCCTATTGTCGCCCTTATAAGCTCCTCTACCTTTTCCGCGGTCACACCGTTTCTATTGAGAACAGACGCGGCTACACCGCTTCCTATCTTTAAAAGTCCCAAAAGCAGATGCTCGCTTCCGACATAGGTATGACCCAGCTGTTCAGCCGAGCTTATAGCCTGATTGAGCGCTTCATTCGCTTTTGATGTAAAACCGTTAAAATTGTATTTCATATTCTTTACCTCCCTTAACAGCATTTTGCCGTATTGTAAAAATTATTGTCCGAATGCTTCTCTGATGCAGTTCGCGCGGTAAATATCCCGCTCGTCTGCCTCAATCTGACCGTATTTTTTCATTAACATATAAGGCTGACCCTCTATCAGCAGCTTTACAGGCATTACCTCCGATTTGATTATGCCCATACTCATACCGAGTTTAATCCTTGAAAGCAAATTCATCATTTCCTCACCCGAAAGAAGCCGGGCATTCTCAAGTATTCCGAGCGCTCTGAAGCAGGTATCCTCCACCTTTATGCGATTAAGATTTTTCCTTTCGCTCCGCTCCTTGTCTATAAGCTGTTGAGTAATAATTTTAAGATTATCAAGCGCATTTTTTTCGCTTATGCCCAATGTTATCTGATTTGACACCTGATACATTGACGCCGCCGGCTTTGAGCCCTCGCCGTACATACCCCTTACGGTAAAGCCTATTTTGCCTACCGAGTCCGCAAGCTGCGAAATTTCGCCCGATGACTCAATAACCGGCAAATGAAG
Organism: uncultured Clostridia bacterium; assembly: GCA_944376655.1. Taxonomy (GTDB): domain Bacteria; phylum Bacillota; class Clostridia; order Oscillospirales; family Acutalibacteraceae; genus UBA737. The sequence goes on along the minus strand of CALWDJ010000001.1, from coordinate 1,603 downwards.
CATGACAGAGGCTCTGAGTCCAGTGCCGAGGTTTGTGGGGCACTCGGTCAAAAATCCGAGGTTCCTGTCAAACGCGAAATGCAGCGTATCGTAAAGCAGAGTATCAAGCCTTTCGGCGATATCGTAGGCCTTTTCAAGCTGCAGCCCGCCCATTATGACCTGAATACGGATATGGTCCTCCTCGCCTATCATAATACTTATGCTCTCATCGTCGGAAAGTATGATCGCGCGCTCCTCGTTTCCGGAAGCAAATTCAGGACTTATCACGTGACGTTCGACCATTGCCATTATCTCGGTCTGCGGCACGTTTTTCATATCTATATATTTAAGCGTTTTGGCGAAAGGAGTATTGCTCTCGGTTATCGCTTTTTTGACGCGGGCATTAAGCTCCCTGCGCTGATCCGCGCTCATCCGAGCCGGAAAAGGCATACCCGAAAGATTGCGTGCAAGCCTTATTCGTGTGCTTACAACTATATCGTCTTCAGGCGCTGAAACAGCGTACCAGCTACTCATTTTCCTTCTCCTCCAGCTTCTTGATTTTATCCCTTACAACCGCCGCTTCCTCAAACCTTTCCTCACTGACAAGGCGGTTAAGCTCCATTCTGAGCGTTTCGGCTGTTTCCTCCTGCGGAGTTACCGCGAGCGGCGCACTGTTAGGTATTTTACCGATGTGCTTGACGGTTCCGTGCACACGTTTCAAATACGGAAGCAGCGAGCCGTAAAACGTCTTATAGCATTCGGCACAGCCCACCTTTCCTGTTTCGGCTATGTCGGAAAAAGTTGAGCCGCATACCGGACAGTGCAGCGTTTCGGCTGAAGGACCTATATACGATATATCACCGAACATAGACGAAAGCATATCGGCGAGACTTCCGTGTGAAAACTTTCCGTAGCCCTCTTTGGCTGCGCAGGAGCTGCAAAGATCCCTTTCGGTTACAACTCCGTTTATTATTTGTTTTATATGTGTTGTAGCGGTATTCTTTCCGCATTTATCGCACAGCATAAAATTCACTCCTTTTTAATCAGTTAATCTGTGTCAGCAGCATTTGCTTGAGCAGCGCCGCACGAAGCACGTCGCGGTACTCAACCGGAACAGACTGAAGAACCGAGCCTGAAACGGCGGCGGCAATAATCTTCGCGGTCTGCGTGCTGATTATTCCCGAATTGACACAGTTCTCAACAACAACTCTTGTAGAAAGCGAATCGATGGTATCTCCTATGGAATTTATAATATGCATAAGAGCCGAAGCGTGGCTTAATACCACTCTCCTGATTCTTATGTAGCCTCCGCCGCCTCTCCGGCTTTCAATTATAAACCCGTGCTCCGGAGTAAACCTCGAAGAAAGCACATAATTTATCTGACTCGGAGCGCAGCCGATTGTATTCGCAAACTCATTACGCTGTATTTCAGCTGTGTTCACATCGGATTCATTCAGCATTTTAAGAATTTCGGCGGTAATCAAATCGCTCATTCTCATCAGTAACACCTCTTTTTGACCTTTCCTGACTTTTATTATACACAAAAGTCAGGAAAAGTCAAATACTTTTTTAATTTTTTTAAAAATTTTTTTTAAACGGTGCTGTAACATAAATTATAAGACCC